>NZ_JARPVX010000034.1:14553-36714 GCF_033947565.1 Lichenihabitans sp. Uapishka_5 | reverse complement strand
CTCGGCGGCCGTGGCGGCCAGGGCCGGGTCGCTCGACGCGACGGCGCCAGGGGGCGGCTGCACCGGCTCGAACGGGTCGCGATAAGCCTCGCCGCCCTTCAGCCCGATGGCGCCGGCGCCGCCCTTGGCACCGTCGGTCGAGGCCTTCTTGGAAATCTTGGGCTGGGCGTCGTTCTTGGCCGCGATCTCGGCCAACACCGCATAAGGGTCGCGGAACAGCTCCGCCTCGTGCTTGGCGGTCTTGTCCGGCTCGGTGTTCTTCTTCTCGTTGGCCGCGTTGGTTTCGACGGGCGCCTTGGCGTCGCTGGCGGCGGTGCCGTTGTCGGTCGGCTTTTCCTTGGTCTGGGCGTTCGAATATTTCATGATGCTGGTGGCGTCGTTCTTCAGATCCTGCAACCCCTTGGGCTGTGGGGTCGAGTCGACGAGCTGCACCGGGTTGAAGTAATGCGCGATCACGGCCTTGGTCTTGTCGCTGGCCGAGATCAGCCACATGACCAGGAAGAAGGCCATCATGGCGGTCATGAAATCCGCGAAGGCGATCTTCCAGGCGCCGCCGTGGTGGCCTTCCTCGTGCTCGCCGCCCCGCTTGACGATGATGATCTCGTGATGACCGTCGCTCACGCTTGCGCTCCCAGGGCGGCGTCGAGCTTGCGTGTCCAGGCGCGCAGCTGCGAACGGATGCGGGTGTCGCCGAGCGCCACCGTGACGTCGGGCGCCTCGGATGGCGTGAAGGTGACGGCCGGGCGGTCGCCGTAGCGCTCGGCCAGCGCCGCCACGAGGTCGGCCGGACCCGACACCGTGACGGCACGGGTTTCGCCACCGCCCAGCAGCGACGCGAGCGCGTCGCCGAGCTGGCCGAGCGCCTTCTGCTGGGCCGCCTTGGCCAGAAACGGCTCGAGCAGCGGCGCCAGCGCTTCGGCCAGGCGCCCCTGCAACGCCTCGAAGGCCGCGTCGAGGCGGGCCGCCAGCGTGGCCCCTTCTTCCGCGGCCCAAAGCGCGCGCGCGGCCGCCATCGCCTCGACATGCGTCGCGTCCTGCGCGGCCAGCGCGGCCTCGATGTCGGGCCGCGGCAGCGCCAGCGGCTCGACGGTCTCCGGCTCGAACAGCTCCCCATGCGGAGCCTCGAGCATGAGGTTCGGCGGATCCGCGAAGGGCGGCGGGAGCGCCAACACCTCGTCCTCGTCCCCCAGGCTCAGGTCGAGCAGCGCCGGCTGGGCACCAAAGGTCGGCAGCGCCGGCAAGGTGCCGAAGCTTGGCAGCGCCGGCAGGGCGCCATCCGGGCGGAACTCGGCGAGGTAAAGGCCGATCGGGCGCATCATGCGGCGGCTCGCTTATGGATCCACAGCTTCAGGATGGCGGCCGCCTGCGCTTCGTCGAACTCGATCATCTGCTCGAGGCGCTTCTGCGGCGTCTTGCGGGGGCGGAGCTCGTCCAGCATCCCGTCGCCATCGCCGGCATCCCAGGACGGGGTGAAGCCGCCCATATCCATCGCGGCCAGGGGATTGTCGGCCGTCATCGAAGCCCCGGCATCGGCGAAGTTCATCATGCTGGGGTCGGGCAGCGCCATGGTGGCGCCGCCGTCCAGCCCCATCGTGGGCTCGATCGGCAGGGCCGACAGGAGGCCGCCCTGGGAGTCGCGCGGGGCACCGAGCACACGGGTGAGGGGCCGCACCGCGAAGAACAACACCAGCAGCGTCACGCCGAGGATCATGGCGGCGTTGATGAGCGTACCGGACTGACGCATCAGGGCATCGGTTATCGACACGGAGGGCACCGCCTCGAGGTCCTTGCCGGCATCAACGAAATCGGCCGCCATCACCTTGATGGAATCGCCGCGCGCCTTCTCGATGCCCGCCGCCGAGGCCGCCAGCTGCTCGATCTCGGCGAGCTTGGCGGGCGGCACCTCGCTGCCGGCCTTCAGGCCGAGCGAGGTGAGAAGCGCTGCCCGGTTGAGCACCACCGCGATCGACAGGTGCTCGACCGCATAGCCGGCCGACACCGTGGTGACGGTTTTGGACGAGATCTCGTAATTGGTGAGGTCTTCCTTCTTGTTGTTTTCCTCGTTGGATTGCTTGCCGCTGCTGCCCGGGGTGTTGTTCTGCGGCACGTTCTGGCCGGCCGTCGTGGGCGGCGTCGCGGAGCTATTCTGCGAGTTCTGCGATTCCTTGACGGTGCGGGTCGAGCGCTCGACGCGGCCATCGGGGTTGTAGGTGGTTTCGGCGGTCTGCTTCGTGTCGGTGTTGAGCTTGGCCGCGACGCTGATCTGCAGGTTGTTGACCCCGAGCGACGGCGACAAGGTTTTGCGGATGTTGTCGCCGACCTCGCGGCTGATCTGCTTCTCGAGGTCGAGCATCTTGCCCGGCGCCGCATTGCCGGCGTCGTCGCCCGAGGCCAGCACGGTGCCATCCGTGCTCAACACGGTGACGTTGTCGGGCGTCATGCCCGGCACGGCCGCGGCCACGAGGTGGCGGATCGCCTGGGCCGCATGGGCGTCGTCGACCGTGGTGGCGCGGATCAGCACCGAGGCGGTGGCGGGCTGCTTGGCCCGACGGAACGAGCCTTCGTCGGGCAGCACGATATGGACCCGGGCCGCCTTGATGCCCGACATGGACTGCACCGTGCGGGCGAGCTCGCCTTCGAGCGCCCGGACGCGCGTCACGTCCTGCATGAAGGAGGTGAGGCCGAGCGACCCCATCTTGTCGTAAAGCTCGTATCCGGCATTGGCCGAATGGGGCAGGCCCTTTTCGGCCAGCAGCATGCGGGCCTGGGCCGTCTGGCCGTAATGCACGCTGACGCTGGTGCCGTCGGCGCTGACGTCGAACGGGATGTCGGCATCCCGCAGCGCCGCGCCGATGCCCGACACGTCCTGGCGGTCGAGCCCGGCGTAGAGCGTCTCCATGGACGGCCGGCTGAGGTAATAGCCCGCGATGCCGACCAGCAGGAAGGTCGCAGCGCCGATCGCCGCCAGGGCCCCGAGCTTGCGGGCCCCGAGTTGCAGCAGGTTGGCCCAAAGCCTCTGCACTTGCTCTGTGGGATTCATCGATACCCTGGGGGCCATCATGGCCCGTTCACGTCCCGGCCACCTTGGAACGGCAAGCTTGCGTGGGAATGGCCCCCGCGGGGGTGCCGCTCAGCTCAGGGTTGTTATGGCGGTCGGCGGCCCGATCGAACGAAGTGGAGTCGACTCCGCTCTGACAACTCCTAGGCCGGCAGGCGCCACCAGGGACCGTCAGCCGGTCGCGCGCCGCGGGTGCACACCCGCTCGAGCGCACCGCGCAGCAGCGGGCGCGCGAACTCGCCGCGGCTGCCGTTCAGGTGATGGTGGCCCTGACCACGGGCCGCAGCGAGCAGGTAATACCAGGGACGCAGGTGCTGCTCGCCGTCGAGGAAGCGGTTGAGCTCCAGCACCTGCAGGGTCGGCGGCCCGAACAGCATGTTGCTCAAGCCCGCCCCGTGGGCCGCCAGCACCACCTCGGCATTGCAGAACAGTTGCGCCTGGGCGCGGAAGTCGTGGTCCTCGAGGTGGATGCGGGTGAAGCCGAGCCGCTCCGCCTCGGCCTCGATGGCGGCACTCTCGGCCGGGTCGACCCGCGCATCGCTGCGGCGGGCCACGTGGAGGCGCTTCGGCGAAGCCGGATCGGGCGTGAGCTGCGCCCGGACGGGGTCGAACAGCCGGTCGTAGTCGGGGCAGCATGGCAGCAGACCCGGCTGCGGGTCGTCGAGCCAAAGCGTGTAGATCCGCGGCGCCCGGTAGAGCCCCGGCGGCAGCTGCAGCGCATGGGCGTCGAGGCCCGTCATGGCGAGGCTCTGCCGCCACACCTCTCGGCCATAGGCGATCGGCCATCCGGTGGCGTGGTGGCTGTCGTAATCCGGGATCGCGATGCGGGCCCCGAAGCCCGCGATGCGGCGGCTCATCAGCATCTTGGGCACCGCCAAGCAGAGCCAATGATAATAATTGCGCCAGGCGCAATCTACGACCACCACCACATCCTCGTCGAGCGGCACCGCGCGGGCCCGGAGCGTGGCCGGGTCGGGCAACGGTGGCTGGCCGAACAGCGCCGTCTCGCGCAGCGGTTTGCCGTCCGGCAGGAAGATGATGCCGTCACGTCCCGGCTCCATCGAGAAGAAGCCGTCGCGGATGCAATGGAGGTTGAGCGCGAGATCGAGGCGGCTGCGCCCTTCGTCGATGGTCTGCAGCAGCGGCTTGAAGTCCTGCCCGTCAAAGACCGGCTGCAGGCTCGGTGCCATGAAGCGGTTGGGAATCGATGAAAGCTGCATGCCGGATCCGTTTCGGCTGTCCGGGTTCGGGGGACCGCCTCAGGCGACGGCGGCGATGGCTGGGTGTCGGACGATCGGCGCCATGTCGGCTTCAGGCTCGAAAAGCGCCAGGAGAGCGACGGCCTGGGACCGCGCCACGATCCGAGCATGGCCACGCGCCGCCAAGGCCGAGCGGGCCTCGGCATCGGCCAGCAGCGCGCGGCAACGCCCGACCAGATCCTCATAGGCGCAGACCGCCATGCCGTCCGCGAGATCCGCCAGGTCGGGATCGGCGGGGTCGCCTTCCGTGACCACGCAGGCCCGATTGGCCAGCAGCAGGCTCACCCGCACGCTCTCGAACACGGCAGCCTCGTAATAATGCAGGTTGAGCACGATCTTGGCCCGGGCGATCAGCGCGTCGCGGGCGGCGCCATAACAATCGAAGGCATGCGCCACCACCACGCCGTGCGCCTGCAGCGCCTGCAGGACCTGAAGCCGGCGGGTGTTGGCCGATCCATAGAACAGGACGTCGATGTCGCGCTCCGGGGCCGGCGCGATGCGCTCGAGCGCCGGCACGTAGCCGATCGGCAGCACAACGGCATGGCCGAGGCCGGCCTGCCGCAACGCCCCGGCGTTGCGGTGGCTGTAGTCCAACACGGCGTGCCGGCCGAGCAGGGACACGTAAGTCTTGCTCATCCAGGCGGAGCTGCGGTCGACCTGCTCCATGTTGAACAGCACGGTGCCGGGCGGCAGGATGAGGCTCATGTTGGGCGACAGGAGCTGCGGGCCGAGGACGATCGGGATGCGGCCCTGCCACTGGCTCGGATGCGTCACCACGGGCGCCGATCCGCCGCAAGCCGCAAAGGCCTCGCTGAGGGCGGTCGCCACATCGTCGAAGGCGTGGTGGTGCGTGTAGTCCTTGGGTGACACGATCCAGACGCAATAGCGGTTCCGGCCGGCACTCCAGGGCTCCGCAAAGGCTTTCGGACCAGGGGGCGGCACGGCCGGCGCCGGGGAGGGCGCGACCGCGGCAAGACGGTCCGCCACAGGGGATGCCGCGGCGAGTGCGGCTGCGGCTGGTCGGCGATTGCGCTGGGCAGCGGCGGCGCGGCGTTCGCGCCAATGGGCCCAGGTCGCCCGGTCGGCGGGCGTCAGCGCGATCTTGCGCAGCCGGACCGACATGGAATCGATGGCGCGCGCCGTGCGGATGATCTCGTCTTCGGGCACGCCGCGGGCCTGCATGGCCTCTCCGACGGTGCTGGGCACGAAGCGCAGCGCATCCGTGGTGAAGCGGCTCTCGCCCCAGCCCATGTACCAAAACCAGTCGGTGTAATAAAGCCAGCTGCGCTCGTTGAAGCCCCGCACATGGGTCGGGTCCTGCCAGGCCCCGAGCGACAGGTCGTAGGGCACGCTGATCTCGAACACGCCGTCGAGGCGCAGCAGGTCGAGGCAGCCCGTCATCAGCCGCATCAGGTTGGGGACATGCTCGAGCACGTCGTTGGCGACAATACGATCGAACTGCCCGGGCCTCAGTTGCACGGGACCGAAACGTTCGGTCGCGAGCCGTATTCCCTCGGCAGGGATATCGACCGCGCCAAGGTCCAGCACCGCATCCGGGGCCCAGGACGCGTCGATGTCGATGTTGAAGGCCTCGGGCTGGAAATCCTTGCCGGACCCGAGATTCAACAGGCCCGGCAGCCGTCCCGGCTCGGCGTCTTCGATACGCATGCGTGACGATCCCTCAAGCCATGATGCGGGGTTTCAGGTAACGCGCCCGGACCAGAACGCCCGCCGGTCGAAATCGCGACCGACCCTACCGGGCCGGACTTGTGCCGGGCTGACGGGTGGGACGCGCGGCACTGTTTCCACTACAACCGCAGAAAAACACCGGCGGGAGGAACGGCACATGGCGGACGCGGTCATTGGAATCGATATCGGCACCCAGAGCACGAAGGCGCTGCTGGTGCTGGCGGACGGCACCATCCTGGCGCAGGCGTCGCGGAGCTATGCGCCCGACACGCCGCACCCGAACTGGGCCGAACAACACCCGGACGTCTGGCTCGCGGCCGTCGAGGCCACCGTGGCCGACGTGGCGCGGGCGGCCGGCACGCATGCGGTGCGGGGCCTTTGCGTGTCGAGCCTTTACGGTGGCTCCGGCATCCCGGTCGACCGAAACATGCAGCCGCTGCACCCTTGCCTGATCTGGATGGACCGCCGCGCCGAGGCCCAGGTGGCCTGGGTGAAGCAGAACATCGACCTCGCCCGCCTCGGCAGCGTGACGGGCAACGGCGTCGACAGTTATTACGGCTTCACCAAGATGATGTGGCTGCGCGACGAGCGGCCGGACGTGTGGGCCGAAACGGTTCTGTTGCTGCCGCCCAACGCCTATGTGATCCAGCGCCTGACCGGCGCGGTCGCGGTGGACCACAGTTCGGCCGGCAACATCGGCGGGGTTTACGACGTTGCCGCCCGCCGCTGGTCGCACGAAATTCTCGACCTCCTCGGCATCCCGGCCGCCCTGATGCCGGACCGGCTGGTGGAGCCGAGCGAGGTCGTGGGCGGCCTCGACGCCGCGGCCGCGGCGCGGCTCGGCCTGCCCGAAGGGACGCCCGTGATGGCGGGCGGCGTCGATGCGGCGGTCGCCACCTATGCGGCCGGCGTGGTGGCGCCCGGCCACCATGTGGCGATGATCGGCACCAGCATGTGTTGGGGCTATGTGGCGCCACGGGCCGACGCCGCGCACGGGCTGATCTCGATGCCCTATGTGGTGAACACGCCGCATGACCTTTACGTGTTCGGCGGCGCCGGCACGGCGGGCGCTTCCGTGTCGTGGTTCCGCGACCAATTCTGCCAGGCCGAGGTCGAGGCGGGCCGCGCACAGGGTCGCGACCCGCATGCGATCCTCGAGGACGCCGCGGCCGGGCTGCCGGCAGGCGCCGAAGGCCTCGTGTTCCTGCCCTATCTGATGGGCGAGCGGTCGCCCGTGTGGGACGGCCAAGCCTCGGGCGCCTTTGTGGGCCTGAACCTGTTCCACACCCGCGCCCACCTCTACCGCGCCGTGCTGGAAGGCGTGACGCTGGCGCTGCGGCATAACATGGAGGCGGGCGCCAAGGGGGCGGCGACGCTCGAGCAACGCCTCATCGTGGTGGGCGGCGCCGCGAAGTCGGACCTGTGGATGGGGATCGTGGCCGACGTCACGGGCCTGCCGGTCTGGACCATCAAGGAAGAGGTCGAGGCGGCGCTCGGCGCGGCCCGCCTGGCGGCGCTTGGGGCCGGGCTGATCGGCCCCGACGATGAAAACACCTGGATCACGCTGGTCGAACGCGCCACCCCCACCCCGTCCCGCCAAACCCGCTACGACGCGCTCTTCGCCGTTTATGCAGCGCTCTACCCGGCCTTGAAAACCCAGATGCACGCGCTCGCGGCGCTGCGCGGCGACGCTTGAAGCGGGCGCGGCGGCCCCGACCCTCGCCTGTCGGGGCCAGCGTCGCGCAAGATTATCGGTTTCTAGTGCGTCCCAAAGGGTTCGCCGATCGCTGCGCGGGCCGCAAGGATCAGGGACCGCATGCGTTTGTCCGGGCCGCGCTGCTGGCGACATCGGGGCGATCACCCGGGCCATAGGGTGGCCCCGGGGCCGCGTCGCGGAGTCACGTCGGCGCTGTGAACGCCCCCGTCAGCATCACCCTGTCGCCGCACCATACGGCGCTGCGCTGCTTGTTCATCATGGCCTTGCAGCGCGGCGTGCATCTCCAGGCCGACCACATCGCGGCGATCGGCGAGGCGGACCTGCTGCCGTCGGCGCTGCGGGTGCTGGCCAGCGTGGGGCTGACCGGCAAGGTGCTGAAAGGGCAGCGCTGGCGCCAGGTGAAAGACCTGCGCTCCGCCTGTCCGATGATGGCGCTGCGACGCGACGGCGCCTGGGTGATCCTGGTCAACGTCATGGACGGGCCGGAAGGGCCGTCGGCCTTCGTGCTCGACCCGCGCCACGAGGGCGCCGGGCCGGTGCTGATCCCGCGCGCCGAATTCGTGGCCGACTGGTCGGGGCTGCTGTTGATCAGCAAGCGCGCCCCGCAGCCCGTCAAGGTGGAGGAGCGGCGCTTCGGCCTCGGCTGGTTCCTGCCCGAGATCCTGCGCCAGCGTCGCCACCTGCGCGACGTGGCGCTGGCGGCCCTGATGTCGACCCTCATCGGCTTCGCGATCCCGCTGTTGTTCCAGGTGCTGATCGACAAGGCCGTGACGCACCGCAGCTACCAGACGCTCGGCTCCGTGGTGGCTTTGTTCAGCGTGCTGGTGATCTTTGACAGCATCTTCGCCTACACGCGCCAATATCTGATGCTGTTCGTCACGAGCAAGATCGACGCGCGCCTCGCCTCGCGCACCTTCGCGCACCTGCTCAGCCTGCCGCTGCACTTCTTCGAAAGCCGCACCTCCGGCCTCATCCTGCGCAATCTGCAGCAAACCGAGACCATCCGGCAGTTCCTCACCGGGCGGCTGTTCCAAACGGCCCTCGACGCCGTGTCGCTGCCCATCACCCTGGTGTTGCTGACGCTCTACAGCGGCAGGCTGACCCTCGTGGTGCTGGCCTTCTCGGTGGCCATGGCGGCCATCATCGGGGTGATCGTACCGATCTTCCGGCGCCTGCTCGAGCGGCTCTACCAGGCCGAAGGCGCCCGGCAGAGCCAGCTGGTCGAGACCATTCACGGCATCCGCACCATCAAGTCGCTGGCCATCGAGCCGTCGCGCCTCACCCTCTGGAACGACACGGTGGCGGCCGGGGTGGAGCGCCGCGCCGCCGTCGGCCGTATCGCGACGCTCGCCAACGTGTCCACCACGGCGCTCGAAAAGTCGCTCGGCATGGCGATCCTCGGCATCGGCGCCATCGAGGTGTTCAACGGGTCGCTGACGCTCGGCACGCTGATCGCCTTCAACATGGTGTCGGGCCGCGTCACCGGACCGCTGGTGCAGATCGTCGGGCTGATCAACGAATACCAGCAGACCGCCATGGCGGTCGACATGCTCGGCACCGTGATGCAACACCCGCGCGAGCGCGACCCCGGCCATCAGGGCGCGACGCCGCCCATCACCGGCCACTTGAGCTTCGACAATGTCAGCTTCCGTTATCCGGGGGCCGGCACGCCGGCGCTCGACGGGGTGAGCTTCACGGTCGAGCCGGGTCAGGTGATCGGCGTCGTGGGCCGATCGGGCTCGGGCAAGACCACGGTGACGCGCCTCGTCCAGGCGGTGCAGACCGCCGGCGAAGGCACCGTCCGCATCGATGGCGTCGACATCCGGGCCATCGACCTGCGCCACCTGCGGCAGAACATCGGCGTGGTGCTGCAGGAAAACTTCCTGTTTCGCGGCACCATCCGGCAAAACGTCGCCATGACGCGGCCCGATGCGAGCCTCGAGGAGGTGATCGAGGCCGCCCGCATGGCCGGCGCGCATGAGTTCATCGAGCGCCTGCCGGCCGCCTACGACACGATGGTGGAAGAAAACGGCGCCAATTTCTCGGGTGGCCAGCGCCAGCGCCTCGCCATCGCGCGCGCCCTGGTGCTGCGGCCGAGGCTGCTGATCTTCGACGAGGCGACGAGCGCCCTCGACCCTGAAAGCGAGGCCATCGTGCAGGAACACCTGACCGAGATCGCCAAGGGCCGCACGCTGTTGATCGTGTCGCACCGGCTCACCTCGCTGGCCGGGGCCGACGCCATTCTGGTGCTCGACCAAGGCAAGGTGCTGGATTTCGCGCCCCACACCACCTTGCTGACGCGCTGCCACGTCTACCAGCGGCTGTGGCTCAAGCAGACGAAGTTCTTCTGATGTCGGATGCGAGGGAGCGTGACGCCGCGGCGCCGCAAAGTATCGCCGAGCCGGGGCGCCGCCCGCGACGCCTCCGGGCCGGGGCGCGGGCCGCCACCGTGATCGCCTTTCCGCTCAGCCTGTACGGGCGCATCGCCGGGGGCCTGGCGGTGTCGCGCGCGCAGCTGCAGCCGCCCTTGCGCGACCTCGACGAGATCTTCGACGCGGCGCCGCCGGCGGCCGTCCGCTTCACGCCCTATGTCATCATGGCCGTGATGGCCGTCACGATCACGGTGGCGTCTTTGGTCAAGGTGGACATCATCGTGACGGCCGGCGGCAAGCTGGCCGCCGACGCACCGCCGATCGTGCTGCAGCCGATGCAGCTCGCCGCCATCCGGTCCCTGCGGGTCCGGGCCGGCGACGTGGTGCACAAGGGCGACGAGCTCGCGACCCTCGACGCCACCCTGACCGAGGCCGACCAGTCGGTGCTGGTGTCGCAGCGCGACGGCCTGCGGGCCGAGATCGAGCGGCTCGAGGCCGAGATCGGCGAGCGCGCCCCCGCGTTCAGCGGCCGCAATCAGGATTCCGTGCTGCAATGGACGCTCTACGGCCAGCGGCAGTCGCAATATGCCGGGCGGCTGCGGGCCTTCGACGAGGACATCGCCCGGTTGCACGAAAGCCTTGCCGAAAGCACCGCCAATGCGGCCTCGCTCGGCCAGCAACTGGGGATCCACAAGCAACTCGAGGACATGCACGGCAAGCTGTTCAACAAACAGATCGAAACGCGGTCGACCTTCATGGACGCCACCCTGCTGCGCCTGCGCACCGAGCGCGACAAGCGCGAGGCGGAAGGCCGGCTCGGCGAGCAGCGCCACGGTCTCGCGGCCCGCGAGGCCGACCGCCAGGTCTTCATCGACCAATGGCGGGCGCAGCTGCTCGACGACCTCGTCAAGGCTCGCAAGGAGATGGCCGGCGTCACGGAATCCCTGGTCAAGGCCGACCACCTCAACGCCATGGTGGTGCTGCGGGCGCCTGCCGATGGGGTGGTGCTGGAGGTGGCCAAGCGCTCGGTCGGCTCGGTGCTGCAGGCGGCCGAGCCGCTCATCACCCTGCTGCCGACGGCCGCGCCGCTGATCGCAGAAGTGTCCATCGCGTCGGGCGATGTGGGCTATGTGAAACCGGGCGACGCAGTGCTGATCAAGGTCGACACCTTTCCATTCGAACGCTTCGGCACCCTGCATGGCCGGCTTCGCGCCGTGGCCGAGCAATCGCTTGGCGGCGGCACGGCGGCCGCAAGCGGCCAAGCCCCGGGCGGCCTGACCCATCTCAGCCAGGTGGAGATCGACAATCCGGTGCTGCGCGACGGCGACACGCCTGTTCGCCTGATCCCCGGCATGTCGCTCAGCGCCGAGGTGAAGGCCGGCAGCCGCAGCGTCATCTCGTATTTCCTTGAGCCGGTGACCCGCGGCCTGCACGAAAGCATTCGCGAACCGTAAGGCAGGTTTGGCGGGCGGCTTTGCTTCGGGATGCGAGGCACAGCCGCGGCGACGGAACGGATCCCTAAACACCGGCGGCTCGACTTAAGCCCTGTTTAAGAGCTGCCCCTTATAACCAGATCACGGATCGGTGAAGTCGTTTTCAAGACTTCCCGAAGGCATGATGCCGCTCCGTGCCGCCGGGTTTAGCCGGCCGTATTCTTGTCATCGTCGCACAGGCTCCGCCTGGCTGGTCAGCGTTTTTCCGACGTCGGCTGCCGCGAGACTGCGCCGGAGGCAAGCCCAAGTGCAGCGCCGTCCGGCGCCATCGCGGTCATTGTGAAGCCTGCCCGATCCGTGCGGCTTTCGCGTTTGTTGGAGCGTCCGGTGTCTTCAATCATTTCCAGCATGACGACCACGCAGGTCGCGAATCTCTCGACCACCAACATCGCTTTGCTGAGCACCACGGACATCGCGGCCTTCAGCGCCGCCCAGGCGGCAGCGCTCAGTGCCACCCAGGTGGCCTCTTTGAGCACGACCGACCTGGCTTACTTCACGGCCACGCAATTCGCGGGCCTGACCACGAGCGTCATCAACAGCTTGACCGCCACTCAGGTCGGCGTTCTCACGGTCGCCGAGGTCGGCGCCCTGTCGGCCGCCCAGGTGGCGGCTCTCACCGTCGCCAATGTGGCGGGCCTGACGGTCACCACCCAGCTGCCGGCCCTGAAGTCGAGCCAGATCGCCGCCATGACCACGGCCCAGGTCGGCGCCCTGACGGCCGCCGAGGTCGGAGCGTTGACGACGGCCCAGCTCGCCGGCTTCACGGCGAGCCAGCTCGGCACGCTGAGCGCGGCCCAGTTCGCGTCCCTCACCTCGACCGACCTCGGCGCCCTGTCGGCCGCCCAGGTGGCGGGCCTCAACACCACCGATCTCGCGGCCCTCGACACCGCCACCCAGCTGACCGGCTTCAAAGCCACCGAGATCGCGGCCCTGTCGGGCACCCAGGCGAAGGCGTTGACCTCTGCGGCCATCGGCGCCCTTACGACGGTGCAGATCGGCGGTCTGAGCGCGGCGGCCTTCAGCGCCCTGACCACAACCCAGGTCGGGGCCCTGACAACGGCCCAGATCGGGGTGTTGTCGAAGACGCAGATCGGCGGTTTGACCACCACGGAGATCGGCTACCTCACCACCACCCAGGTGGCCGGCCTCAGCACCACGGGCATCGCGGGCCTTAGCGTGGCGCAGATCACCGCGGTCAGCACGGCGGACATTTCCGCCCTGACATCGGTGCAAGGCAACGCCTTCACGTCGGTGCAGATCAACAGCATGACGACCGCGCAATCGAACGCGCTCTTCACCGTCGTCCACTCCTGATCGACCTGACCCGGGCACGGTGAGTTTCGTGCCCGGGTCAGTGTTCGGAGGGATTGCCCAGCCAAGCGGGGTGCCACTCAGTTCGGCTGCGAACAATTGACATAGCACCACACCAAATGTACGAATTCCGGATCGTTTAAGGCCTGCGAAGACGGGCCGTTGCCGCAATCCCTGGGAGGATGCATGGCAGAGATCCTGGACCATCTGGGTCAGCCGGTGAGGCATGGCCGTGCCCGCGTGAACGGCATCCGCATGCACTACGTCACAGCCGGGCAGGGCGAGCCGCTGCTGCTGCTGCTGCTGCACGGAACGCCGAAGAACCACTTCTATTGGTACAAGCTGCTGCCGTTGCTGACGCCGTATTTCACGGTGGTGGCCCCCGACCTGCGCGGCTTCGGCTATACGGACAAGCCGCCCGCCGCCGAGGGATACGACGCCGCGACGAACGCGCACGACGTGGCCGAACTGATGAGCCTGCTCGGGCACGAGCGCTTCCACCTGCATGGCGAAGACCGCGGGGCCGAGTTCGCCTATGTGCTGGCGGCCACCTTTCGGGATCGCGTCCGGACCTTGTCGTTCTGCGAGATGCTGTTGTCCGGGCAGGGGCTCGAAGACTGGTCGAATTTCACGCCCGAGGCCATCTCGGCGCAATTCGACCAGCGGGGCGTCTGGCTGTGGCACATCCCGTTCTTCTGGATCCCCCATCTGCCCGAGATGCTGATCACCGGCCGCGAGCGCGAGTTCTGGGAATATTGGATCAAGGCCGAGACCTGGAACCCTTATGCGGTGTCCGAGGAAGCGCTCGCCGAATGGATCGGCTGCCTCAAGGCCCCAGGCGGGTTGCGCGGCTGCCTTGAAACCTATCGGGCCGGCCTGAAGAACGCGCGCATCATCGCCGAACTGAAGCAAACCAAGCTGACCCTTCCGATCATGACCGTCGGGGCGCCCGAGTTCTTCGGACCGCTGGTCGAGGCGCAGATGCTCAAGGTCGCCGATCGCGTCGAGCGCTCGGCCGTCTTCGCGGAATGCGGCCACAGTCTCGCGCTCGAGGCCGAGGACCGCCTCGCCAGCATGCTGCGCGAGTTCATGCTGGGCCGCTGACCGCGGCCGGACGCCAAACGAGACCGGCTGCTCGAACGGCCTGGGAGGAGCGCAGATGACACTCGATTATACGGCCATGGGCTTCATCACCTTCGATTGCCTGGGCTGGCCCGTCACGGCCATCCCCGAGGGCGGCGGCACGACCTTCATCGACGACCTGACGCTTGCGGTGTCGGGCGCCGCCGGCACGGCCGCCATCGCGGCCGCCAAGATGGGCCTCAGCTGCCGGGCGGTTGGCGGTGTCGGCCCCGACATGATGGGCGACTGGGTGCTGCAGCGCCTCAACCAGTTCGGCATCGACACGAGCGCCATGCAGCGCCGGCCGGGCTGGCGCACCTCGTCCTCCATCGTCACCACCCGGCCGGACGGCGCCCGGCCGGCGCTGCACATGAAGGGAGCCACGGGCGATTTCTTCATCGACGACGACCTCGCCCCGCAGGTGATCGACGCCCGCGTGGTGCATTTCGGCGGCGTCGGGCTGATGACCCGCATGGACGAGGGCCGCAATGCCGAGCTCGCCCGGCGGGCCCAGGCCGCAGGGGCCATCACCACGGCCGACATCTTCGCGGGCTCGGCGGCCGACATGCCGGCGGTCGCCAGCATCCTGCCCTACACGGATTATTTCATGCCTTCGATCGAGGAAGCGCATGCGTTGACGGGGCGGCACGACCTCGAAGGCACGGCCGCCTTCTTCATCGACAAGGGCGTCCGCTGTTGCGTGTTCACGCTCGGCCAGGACGGGGCCTATTACCATCACCAGAACGGCACCCGCTTCACGTTGCCGGCCTATGAGGTGCCGGTGCGCTGCACCTGCGGCTGCGGCGACGCCTTCGACGCCGGCTTCGCGGTGGCGCTCATCCGGGGCATGGACGCCGAAACCGCAGTGCGGTTCGCCCAGGCGACGGCGGCGCTCAATGCCACCGGCCTCGGATCGCAGGCCGGCGTGGAGGATTTCGACGCCACCTGGGCCTTCATGGAGCGGACGCCGCTGCGGCGATCCCCGGCGACCCTGGCGGCGGTGGCCTGACGGGCACCCCGACGAGGCAGGCGCCATCCTTCCGCCTGCCGCTCGACGCGTATGCCGGATCGCGCTAGCTCTCCGGTGCCGGGGCTGGATCGCGGCGCAAGGCGAGAACAGTCACGTGCACGACCAGAACGAGCGCGAGCCGCTCACGCTTTATCTCGACATCGATGGCGTCGTCACCACGGCGGCCTACCAACGCAAGGCCGGCAAGGACAAGCTCGATCCGGCCGCCGTCGCGATCGTGGCGGCCCTGATGCGCGACTTCGGCGCCGTGGTGGTGGTGTCCTCGACCTGGCGCGTGGCGGATTGCAGGCCGACGCTGGTCGAGGCCGGCTTGCCCGAAGACCGATTCCATGCCGACTGGCGCACCGCCATTCCGGCCACGAGCCGCGACCCCGAGACGGGCGCCATGCTGCCCGCCGAGCGGGCGCGACGCGGCGAGGAGATCGCGGACCACGCCAGCCGGAATGGCATCACCCGTTATCTGGTGCTCGATGATGTCGAGATCGGCGATGCGCATGCGGGTCGACACGTCAAGCCGAACCCCGAGCGGGGATTGACCGAGGCGGAGGCCAGCCTGGCCCGCAGCCTCGTGGCCCGCCTCGATGCGACGTAAGACGCGCCCCAAGACATCAATTGTGGCGGATCGCGGTCCCGGGCGTTGATTTTTCCTTAAGACTGGCCCATTTCATGACGACCGTGTGACGACGGCGTCGCGCACTCCCCGATTTCGACTGGTTCCACATCCTTGACCGGACAGGTTTGTTCGGTCGCGGCGCTGTTTATTGCGCTTCGGGGGTGTGACGCATCGGGGGGCGGCTGGCGGAAAGGAGTGGCTGCGATGTTCGGAATGGGAAAACGCACGAAGACACCGCGCCACTCGCTCGCTTGGCTCGGCATCGTCGAACGATCGGCCGCCAAGGCCCACGCGGCCCTCGTGGCGGCGGGCTGGCCCGAGATCGGCTATGGCTATCATGGCAGCGTCCACGCGCATCCCGACCACCCGGATGTGGTGGTGCGGTTTGCCCGCAAGGCCGACGGGTTCGGCGATTATGTGGCGCTGTTGCGCAAGGGATTTTCGGGCTCCGACGGGCCGCACGCCCCGCAGGTTCACGACATGCACGTCAGCCGGTGCGGCGCGCTGTTGACCGTGGCGTCGCGCCTGGCGGAACCGTCGCAGGGGGCCTGGTGGCTTCCCTTCGCCCATGCGGTCATCGCCGACCGGCCCGATGCCGAGATGGATGAAGGCGTGCGGACCCGCTTCAAGGCGGAATGGCCCGATCACGAACCCTATGTCGACCATGCCTGCTTCGACGGCATCCGGGATGCGTTCAGGACGGTGTGGCCCGGCTATGAAGGCTATGTGGCGGCCTTGAGGGCCGTGGCGCCGCGGGGGCTCGACCCGAACGTCGGCAACGTCCTGGTCGGTTCCGACGGCAGCCCGGTGGTCAACGATCCCTTGTGCGACAATGGCGACGGCCTGTGGCGTTCGCCGCTGTCGAAGCTCCTGGGCCGTGTCGGTGATGCCCTCCGCGGGGCAATCGGCCAGCCCTGGCGCCGGGCGCCCTGGGCGGCCTGATGGGATCGCAGACTACGCTGGCGGGTTGAGCGGCTCCCGGCGCACAGCGACAACGCGGCGTCGAGAGGCTCAATCCGCCACGAGCGACTCCGCCACGGTTTCGTCGGTGACCAGCACCTCGGGCTTCAGCAGCCGGATGGCGGCCAGCACGGCAGCCGCCTTTTCCCATCCGCCGGACGCCAGCACGATGCGGCGCGCCTTGCGGAGCATGGTCGGGTCGGCCGAAATGACGCGATCGTTGAGCGGGTGATCGAGCAGGGCGCCGTCGGCATCGATGAAGCGGCACAGCAGGTCGCCCACAGCGCCCCCTCGCGCCAGCGAGGCGAGTTCCTCCTTGGTGGCGAGGCCATAGCGGCTGAGCGTCGAGCCCGGTGACAGTTCACCGACGCTGATCAGCGCCACGTCGAGCCGTTCGGCATGTTTGAACACGTCCTCCATGCCGGCGTGGTTGACCAGCGCCTCGCGGGTGCGGGCGTCGGGCGCATAAACGGGCGCCGCCATCATGAAACACTCGGCCCCGAGCCGGTCGGCGAAGCGCCAGGCGAACTCGCTCGGGTTGAATTGCGAGGCCCGCGTCAACCCGCCCAGCAGCGACACCACGGTGAGCTTGTTGAAGGCGCGCTGCGGCAGACTCGACAGGCTCGACGACAAGGTGCGGCCCCAGCCGAGCCCGATCGTCATGCCGTCAGTCAGGATGGACGACACATAGGCGCCCGTGGCGGCACCGATCAGGGCGCCGACGTCGGCGTCGCTGGCCGGGCGGGGGATCACGATGACGCGCTCGATGCCAAACCGGTTTTCGATGCGCCGCGCGAGCGCGATGCTGGCCGCAAGCGGCGCATTGACGGTGATCTGCACCGTGCCGTCCTCGCGGCAGGAAGCCAGGATGCGCAGCACCCGGGCCCGCGTCATGCCGAGCGCCTGGGCGACCGCGTCCTGGGTCATGCCTTCCATGTAATAAAGCCAGGCCGCGCGGGTGCGCTGGTCGGCCTCGAGGTCAAAACTGTCAGGCGTCGCCATGCATCCCCGTTTCGCGCCGTCGCCCCCTACCGGCGCTCCCCCAAACGTGCTGGCTCTGTTCTAGGGGATGGCCGAAGGGGAATCCACTTCGACCATCCCCTTGAGCCTGATCGGGCCAAGTGGACACCACTTGGCCCGATCAGGCAGTCGACCACGCGCGAATGCTGGGATTTGTCGGGTTCAACAAGAACCAGAAAAACCCTAGCGGCGGCGAACCAGGTCGACCAGCACGGCCACCAGCACCACGGCGCCGATGATGACGCGCTGCCAATAGCCCGACACGTTGAGCAGCACGGTGCCGTTCTGCAGCACGGTGAGCAGCAGCGCGCCGAACACCGTGCCGACGATCGTGCCCTCGCCGCCGCGCAGCGAGGTGCCGCCGATGATGGCGGCCGTGATGGCCGACAACATCCAGCCTTCGCCGACCGAGGGCTGCGCCGCATCCATGCGGCTCGCGTAAAGGATGCCGGCGAGCGCCGCGAACATGCCCGCGAGGCCGAACACGATAAACTCGACCCGCCACACCCGGATGCCGACGAGCGCGGCCGCGTCGCGGTTGCCGCCGACCGCATAAATGTTGCGGCCGAAGCGCGTGCGGGTCAGCACCCACCACAGGATCGCGGCGGAGGCGAAGAAGGCGATCACCGGAAACGGCAGGCCGAACAGGTCGCTTTGGCCGAACACCTTGAACTGCGGCCCGAGCGGCCGCACCGGATAGCCCTGCGTGATGACGAGGTTCAGCCCGGCGAAGATCTCGCCCGAGGCCAGCGTGACGATGAACGGGTTGAGCCGCAGCTTCGCCACGAACAGCGCATTGGCGAAGCCGAGCAGCAGCCCGAACCCCATGGTGAGCGGGATCACCGCATAAGGGTGGATGCCGAATTTCGTCAGCATCAGGGCGCCCACGATGGCCGACAGGCCCGCCGCGGCGCCAACCGACAGATCGATGCCGCCGATCAACAACACCAGGGTCTGCCCGAGCGCCACCAGGCCCACGAAGGACGCGTTGCGCAGCACGATCGGCAGGTTGGCGGCCGTGAAGAAATACGGCGACGCGACGGCCAGGAGCGCACACAGCGCCAACAGCGCCAGCAGGGCGCCGCTCGCCTCCCAGCGGCGGAAGCGCGTGAAGGGCGAGGCGCGGAGGGCCGGTCGCGCCGCCAGGGTCATCGGGTCAGCCATCGGGACGCGCCTTCAACTCATGGCCTGTTGCAGCAGGGATTCCTGGGTGGCCTGATCGGCGCGCTGCACGCCCTTGATGCGGCCCTCGTGCATCACGAGGATACGGTCCGACACTTCGAGCACCTCGCCGAGCTCGGACGAAATGTAGATGATCGACAGCCCCTCGTCGCACAGGCCGCGCAGCACGGTCTGGATCTCGAGCTTGGCGTTGACGTCGATGCCGCGCGTCGGCTCGTCGAGGATCAGCACCTTCATGCCGCGCATCAGCCAGCGGGCTAGGATGACCTTCTGCTGGTTGCCCCCGCTGAGGCTGGTGATCGGGTCGGCCCCCACCCCGATCTTGATGCGGATACGCTTCACGTAATCCGCCACCTCGCGCACCATGTCGCCGAAACCGATGTTGAGCGCAGAGCCGAAGCGGCCGTAGCTCGGCAGGCTCATGTTCTCGTCGATGGACAGCAGCGGGAAGATGCCCTCGGCCTTGCGCTCTTCGGGCAGGTAGACGAACCCCCGGGCGATGGCGTCGGCCGGGTGGTCGATCCGCACCTGTTGGCCGAACACTTCGAGCGTGCCGGCATCGGCCACCGTGACGCCGAACAGGCATTTGCCGAGTTCCGTGCGGCCGGCGCCGACAAGGCCCGCGATGCCGAGGATCTCGCCCTTGTGGAGCGCGAAATCGATGTCCTGGAACTCGCCGTGGCGCGTCAGGCCGCGGACCTGCAGGGCGATCTCGCTGCGCTCCACGAAGGGGCGCGGCGCGTGGGTGCCCTTCACCTCGCGCCCCGCCATCATGTTGATCATCTCGCCCTTGCTGGTCGCGGCGGGATCGAGCTGGCCGATCGAGCGCCCGTCCTGCAGCACGCTGATGCGATCGGACAGGTCGAGGATCTCGTCGAGGCGGTGCGAAATGTAGAAGATCGAGCCGCCGCCGGCGCGGAAGCGGCGGATGAACCGGTAGAGCTTGTCGGTTTCGCGGTTGGTCAGCGTGGCGGTCGGCTCGTCG
Organism: Lichenihabitans sp. Uapishka_5; assembly: GCF_033947565.1. NCBI lineage: Bacteria > Pseudomonadati > Pseudomonadota > Alphaproteobacteria > Hyphomicrobiales > Lichenihabitantaceae > Lichenihabitans > Lichenihabitans sp. Uapishka_5. Next base: position 16,903 of record NZ_JARPVX010000034.1, on the reverse strand, counting down.
AAGATCAGGATCTCGGCCTCGGTCGCCACCGCGCGGGCGATCTGCACCAGTTGCTGCTGGGCCTTTGACAGCGCCTCGACCTTGGCGGCCGGGTCGATCGTGTCGTCGATCTCGTGCAGAAACCGGGTGGCGCGATCACGGGTGGCGCGCCAGGCCACCAGGCCGCCGCGACCGCTATGGGCGCCGAGCACGATGTTCTCGGCCACGCTCAGCTTCGGAACGAGGCTGATTTCCTGCGGCGCGATGCCGATGCGCGCCGCCTGGCTGTCGACCGGCGAATGGAACACGACGGGCTGCCCGTGACGGAGCAACTCGCCGCCCGTGGGCTTGAGCTTGCCGCACAGGATGTTCATCAGCGTCGACTTGCCGGCGCCGTTCTCGCCGATGATGGCATGCACCTCACCGGCACCGATGGTGACGGTGACGCCGCTCAGCGCTCGCACGGGCCCGAAGCTTTTCGAGATATTTCGGGCCTCGAACACGGGCGTCATGGCAACCCCCTCCTCACCGCCGTCATTCCGGGGCGGCAGAGCCGAACCCGGAACCGGGAGCCCCGGCGGCTATCGCGGTGGCTCCCGGTTCCGGATCTCCGCTTCGCTGCGTCCGGAATGACGGTCGTCTGGTTTCGGCGGTAGCCCCTCAATTCGTCAGATCGGCCTTGGTGATCATGCGCGAGCCGGTTTCATGGTCCATCGGGATGGTGTGGCCCTGGTTCTTGGCCACGATGTATTTCACGGCCCAATAGCCTTGGTCCCATTGGCGCTGCGCCATGGTGGCCGTGATGACGCCGTCCTTGATGAACTGGATGGTTTCGGGCAGGTCGTCGAGGCCGACGATCTTCACCACGCCGGCCTTGCCGGCGTTCTGCACCGCGCGGGCGGCGCCGATCGGGTTCGAAGCGTTGCAGCCGAAGAGGCCGACGAGGTCGGGATGGGCCTGAAGGGCGTTCTCGGTCAGTTGCACGGCCTTGTCGAGATCGTCGTTGTCGGGTTGCTCGAAGACGATCTTGATATTCGGGTGCTTGGCGAGTGCCGCCTTGAAGCCCTGGACGCGGCGGATGTGGTCCTGCGCGGTGAGGCTGCCCGACAGGATGCCGACGTTGCCCTTGTCGCCGATCTGCTTAGCCAGGAACTCGGCGAGGTCGTAGCCGTCCTGGTAGGAGTCCTTCTGGCCCACAAAGGGGAAGCGCTCGGCGCAGAACGAGTTGAAGGTTTCCACATTGATGCCGGCCTTCACGGCTTCGTCGAGGATCTGCACGTTGGTGGCCGGGTCGAGGCAGGACACGACGAGCCCGTCCGGGTGCTTGCCGATGTTGGTCTCGATGCGCTGGTTGTGGTCGGACACATCCGCCTGGGGCGGCTGGTCCCATTGCACGTCGACGTCGATGCCGGATTTCTTGAACTCGTCGGCCGCAAACATCGACCCGGCCTTGACCACCTCGTACCAGGGATGGATGACCTTGGGGATGAAGACGATCGTCTGCTTAGTGACGGGGTGGATCAGCGTGGCCTGATCGGCGCCACCGGCCGCAAAGGCCGAAGGCGCGGCCGCGAGGCCGAGCACCAGCAGGGAAGCGGCGACATGCGTGGGCTGCATCACGGGGCATTTCCTCCTAGGAAACAATGCCGGCTTCGCCGGTCGTTCCGGCAGGGTGAAATTCCATTGTGCTAATGTCAATACATTTGTTCGGTTTTGCACGGGGTAGGAGGTGATGGAGCGTGGTAGCCCGCCAATGATGGACAGCACGAACGCAGTCGAGTTTTCGACTCGCAATCGATTTTCCCGTCATCGCGAGGCGGCGCAGCCGCCGCGGCAATCCAGGCGGCGCTGAGGTTCTGGATTGCTTCGCTCCGCTCGCAATGACGGAAGGCGAAGGCAGAAGCTCTCTCCGACTCCCGTTACATCTTGACTTATCGACGTACAAATGTTTGCAGTCTCATCAAAGCAGAAGAAGGGGAGGGGACCCGCTATGCCGTGCATCCTGGGGATCGACACGGGCGGCACCATGGCCAAGGCGGCCGTGTTCGACCTCGACGGCACGGAGCGCGCCAGCGCCCGGCAGGCCAATGCCGTGCGGTTTCCCGAGCCCGGCCATACCGAGGTCGACCCTGAATCCATGTGGCGCTCGGCCTGCGGGGCCGCGCTGCAGGCCCTCAAGGCGAGCGGCGTGTCGCCCGGCGACGTGGTCGGCATCTCGACCACCGGGCACGGCAACGGGCTCTACGCGGTCGACGCCGACGGGCTTCCGGTCGGCCCCGGCATCGTTTCGACCGACAGCCGCGCCGATGCGGTCGGCCGCGACTGGACGGCGGCCGGCCACGCGCCCGCCGCCGAGGCCGCCATCATGCAG
>NZ_JARPVX010000034.1:0-14543 GCF_033947565.1 Lichenihabitans sp. Uapishka_5 | reverse complement strand
ATCATGCAGCGCTTCTGGCCGGGCCAGACGCTGCCGCTGCTCGGCTGGTTCGCCCAACACCGCCCGGCGGCCTTCGACCGCGCCGCCGCCCTGTTCGGCAGCAAGGATTACATCCGGGGGCGCCTCACCGGCGACCTGTCGACGGAGATCACCGAAGCCGCCGTGTCGGGCCTCGTCGACCTCAACACCGGCCGTTATGCCGAAGCGCTGTTTGCCCGCCTGGGCCTCGCCCATCTCGGGGACAAGCTGCCGCCGATCCGCCCCTCGCTCGAGGCTGCGGCCGGCCTGAGCCGGAGCGCCGCCGCCGCGCTCAACCTCGCGCCCGGCATCCCGGTGGTGCGGGGCCTGACCGACGTGGTGGCCTGCGCGGTGGCGTCGGGCGTCGACGGGCCCGACATCATGTCGGTGATCGCCGGCACCTTCTCGATCAACCAGACGCTGCACCGGACGCCGCGGCGCAGCCAAGCGCCGACGCTGCAGATCCCTTATCCGGTGGGCGACCTGTTCCTCGCCACCGAATGCGCCGCTACCTCGGCCAGCAACCTCGAATGGTTGTGCCGGACGGTGCTCGACGGCGAGGCCGCGCGGGCACTCGCGGCCAACCGGTCCATCTACGACCTCGTGGGCGACTGGGTGGGCGAGGGCCTCGACCGGGACAACGGCATCCTGTTCCTGCCCTTCCTGTTCGGCGGCCCCGACGGGGCCCCGGCGGGGCTGCTCGGCCTGAAAGCCAGCCACAGCCTGTCGGACATCATGCTGGCGGTGTTCGAGGGGATCGCTTTTGCGCATAAGCTCGATGTCGACAAGCTGATGAGCGGCCCCGATGCCGGCGCCCCGGCGGTGGTGCGCCTCGCAGGGGGCGCCGCCCGCAGCCCGATCTGGCCGCAGATCTTCGCCGACGTGCTGGACCTGCCGGTGGAGGTGCCGGTCGGGGCCGAACTCGGAGCGCGCGGGGCCGCGATGGCCACCGCCACCGCGCTCGGCCATTACGGCTCGCTCGCCGAGGCCATCACGCGAACCGTCAAGATCGACCGCCGCTATACCCCCGACCCACGCCGCCGCGACCGCCTGCGGGCCAAATACGCCCGCTTCGCGGCCGTGGTGCAGGCGCTCGGCCGGATCCCCGAATTCGGCGACGCGGCCTGAGCGCCGCGCAACGAGGCTGATGGCTATGAAAGCAGGACTTCTCCGCGCCCCCAACACGCTCGAACTCACCGAGGTGCCGGACCCCCGGGCCGAGCCGGGCGACCTGATCCTCAAGGTGCGGGCCGCCACGGTCTGCGGCACCGACATCCGCATCTTCCGGGGTCGCAAGACGGCCGGCATCCGCTACCCGTCGGTGATCGGCCACGAATTCGCCGGCGAAGTCGCGGAAGCGCCGGCCGGCAGCGGCTTTTCGTCCGGCGACCGGGTGTGCGTCGATCCGGCGATCCCTTGCGGCCACTGCGCCTACTGCAAAACGGGCGCCGAGAACATCTGCGACAACCTGACGGCCATCGGCTACGAGGTCGACGGCGCCTTTGCCGAATACGTCCGCATCCCGGCCCGGGCGCTTGCCACCGGCAACGTCCATCACATCCCGGGTCACCTGAGCTTCGAGGAAGCCGCGCTGGCCGAGCCCTTCGCCTGCGTGGTGAACGGCCAGCAGCAGGTGAGCGTCGGGGTGGGGGACGCCGTGGTGATCCTCGGCGCCGGGCCGATCGGGCTGCTGCACGTCAAGCTGGCCCGCCTGTCGGGCGCCCGCCGGGTGATGGTCAGCGAGCCGAGCGCCGGCCGACGTGCCGCCGCGACGGCGGCCGGCGCCGACATCGTGATCGATCCCACGACCGAGGACTTGCGGCAGGTGGTGCGCGACGCCACCCGGGGCCTTGGCGCCGACGTCGCCATCGTGGCCATCGGGGTGCCGGCGCTCGCCAACCAGGCGCTCGGCCTGGTGCGCAAGCGCGGCCGCGTCAGCCTCTTCGCCGGCTTCTCGGTCGGCGACAGCGCGCCGCTCGACATCAACCTGATCCATTACAGCGAGCTGGTGCTGACCGGCTCCTTCGGGCTCGCCCGCAGCCATTTCGAACGCGCCCTCGACCTCATCGGCACCGGCCGGATCGACGTCAAACCCTTCGTGACGCATCGCTTCGGACTGCCGGCCATCGCCGAGGCGCTGGCCATGGCCGAGCAGGGCGCGGCCATCAAGGTGGCGATCCTCAATCCGTGACCCGCAATTGGTCATTGCGAGGAGCGTAGCGACGACGCAAACCAGGGGCGCGCCTCAGAACTGGATTGCTTCGCTGCGCTCGCAATGACGACGAACGCATCGAGGCCGGTGAGATGATACCCACGTGACCGCACCCGAAACCGCCGACCCTGCCCGCACCCCCGCGGCCCATTATCCCGTCGTCATCGTCGGAGGCGGCATCAACGGGGCCGGGCTGTTCCGCGACCTTTGCCTGCAGGGCGTCGACTGCTTGTTGTGCGAGGCGGACGACTTCTGCGCCGGGGCCAGCGCCGGGCCGAGCCGGCTCATCCACGGCGGCATCAAATACCTGGAAACGGGCGAGTTCCGGCTGGTGGCGCAATCGACGCTCGAGCGAAACCTGCTGCTCAAGAACGCCCCGCATTACGTGACGCCGATCGAGACCGTGCTGCCGATCCCCTCCTGGTTCGGTGGCATCCTGCCCTCGGCCATCCGCTTCTTCGGCGGCAAAGCCAAGCTGAAGGACCGCGGCGTCCTCATCACCAAGCTCGGGCTGGAAATGTTCGACTTCTTCGGCCGCCATCACCGCGGCATGCCGCGCCATAGCGTCACGCTGCGCGACGCCACCCGGAAAACCTTCCCGGACATCGCCACCTGGGTGGCCGGCACCGCCACCTATTACGATGCCCGCATCACCCATGCGGAGCGGCTCGGCCTGGAACTCTTGCTCGACGGCATGGCGGCGCAGCCGGGCAGCCGGGCGCTCAACCACATGGCCGTGTCGGGGCAGACCGACGGCGCGCTCGCCTTCACCGACCGCATCACCGGCGCCGTCCACCGCGTGACGGCCGATGTGGTGGTCAATGCCGCCGGGGCCTGGATCGACAAGGCCGGCGCGGCGCTCGGCCTTGCGACCCGCTACATCGGCGGCAACAAGGGCTCCCACCTCGTGGTCGACAACCCGCGGCTGCTCGCGGCGCTCGACGGCAAGATGATCTATTTCGGCGCCTCGGACGGGCGCGTCGCCCTGCTGTACCCCTTCATGGGCAAGGTGCTGATCGGCTCGACCGACATTCCGGTCAGCGACGCGGACGAGGTGTTCTGCAGCGACGAAGAGCGCGACTACATGCTCGGCACCGTGCGCGAAGTGTTCCCCGGCATCCCGCTCGATGCCGCCCAGGTCATCTACACCTATTGTGGCGTGCGGCCGCTGCCGCGCGCCGAGGGCCTCGACCCCGGCGCCGTCAGCCGCGATCACTCGATCCGCACCGACACCTTGCCCGGCAGCGCCGTGCCGGTGCATGCGCTGATCGGCGGCAAGTGGACCACCTTCCGAGGGTTCGCGGCGGAGGCCGCCGACCGCGTGCTGAAGGACCTCGGGCGAGCACGACGGCGCAGCACGGAGCTCGAGCCGATCGGCGGCGGCCGGGACTTCCCCAAGACCGAGGCCGAGCGCCGCGCCCTGCTGGTCCGGCTGACCGGCATCGGCGTGTCGGAGCCCCGGGCCAAGACGCTGCTCGGCCGATACGGCACGCGCGCCCTCGCGGTGGCCGAATGGTGCGTGCTGCGGCAGGACACGCCGCTGGCAACGCTGCCGGATTACGGCCGCGCCGAACTCGGCTTCATCCTGGCCCACGAGCAGGTGGGTCGGCTGGCCGACCTCCTGTTCCGACGCACCGACATCGCGCTGTCGGGACGGCTGACGCCGGCCGTGACCGAGGAAGCCGCCGGCATCGCCCGCGAGGCGCTGGGATGGAGCGAGGAACGCTGCCGCGACGAGGAGGCCCGGGTTGCGCGGACGGCCGCGACGCGGCATGGGCTGGCGGCACGATTCGATACCGCAGTCCCGCACGGGGCCGCAGAGCCAGCGAGACAGCATGCATCACCCTGACGACAGCCGGGCGGCCCGATGACCGAGCTTGTCATCTTCGATTGCGACGGCGTGCTGGTCGACAGCGAGGTGCTGTCGCTGACCGCCATGGCGGCCGTGCTGGTGGAGGCCGGGGTGCCGGCCACCGCCGCCATGATCGGGCGCTGTTTCGGCATGAAGCAGAAGGACATCCTGGCCGTCGTGGCGCGCGAGACCGGGGTGGCGATCCCGGTCGAGGCCAACGAACGCATCTGGCCTGCGACCCGCATCCTGTTCGACCAGCACCTGCAGGCCATGCCGGGGGTGCAACGCTTCCTCGAACGGCTGGGCGACCGGCCGCGCTGCGTGGCCTCCTCGTCGAGCCTCGAGCGCATTCGTTTCAGCCTGAACAAGACGGGTCTGGCGCGCTTCTTTGGTGAGAACATCTTCTCGTCCCAGCAGGTCGCGCGCGGCAAGCCGGCCCCCGACCTGTTCTTGTTCGCAGCCGAACGCATGGGGGTCGCGCCCGAGCGGGCCGTGGTGATCGAAGATTCGACCTTCGGGGTGGAGGGCGCCCGCGCGGCCGGCATGCGGGCCATCGGGTTCCTGGGCGGCAGCCATATCGGGCCGGCCCATGACGCGGCGCTGGCGCGAAGCGGCGCCGAGGCCGCCGAGGCGGACTATGCCGGGGTCGAGCGGCGGATCTTCAGGGATGCTCTGACGTAGGCGCATATACCTTCATTCCGGGGCGGCGCAGCCGAACCCGGAACCGGGAGCTACGGCCTTCGTCGGTCGAAGCGCCCCGGTTCCGGCTCTCCGCTGGCGCTCCGGCCGGAATGAGGATGGTCACTCATCGGCCGCTACGGCCACCCATCATGCCGCCTCGTCGGCCTCGATGACGGTCTTCTTGGCCCGCGGAACCGAGGCCGGGCTCATCGACAGCTCGGTGACGCCCATGCGCAGGAAGATCGGGATGAGGTCGGGCCGCGCCGCCGCCTCGCCGCACACGCCGACCCAGATGTTCTGCCGCCGCGCGGCGTCGCAGATCAGCTCGACGGCCTTCAGCACGGCCGGGTGATCGGCGCGGTTGAGGTCGGCGACGCGCGGATTCAGGCGGTCGGCCGCCATGACGTATTGGGTCAGGTCGTTGGTGCCGATCGAGAAGAAGGCGGCGTGTTTGGCGAGGTCGTCGGCCAGGAGCGCGGCGGCGGGTGTTTCCATCATGATGCCGAGTTCGGGCTCGCCGGCCGCGACGCCGGCGGCGTCGAGCTCGGCCCGGCATTCGGCCAACAGCGCCTTCACGCGCAGCACCTCGTCGGCATTGGTGACCATCGGCACCATGATCTTGACGTTACCCTCCGTGGCGGCGCGCAACAGCGCCTTCAGCTGCGGCTTGAATACGTCCGGCCGGTCGAGGCACATGCGGACGCCGCGCCAGCCCAGGAACGGGTTATCCTCGTGCGGGAACTCGATCCCGGCGACCGGCTTGTCGCCACCGATGTCGAGGGTGCGGACGATCACCGGGTGCGGCGCGAAGGCGCGCGCCAGTTCGGCATAGATGCCGGCCTGCTCGTCCTCGGACGGCAGCGTCTTGCGCTCCATGAACAACAGCTCGGTGCGGAACAGCCCCACCCCCATGGCGCCGGCCTTCAGGGCCGGCTCGATCTCCTTCAGCGAACCGAGGTTGGCCGCCACCGTGATGGCCCGGCCTCCGCGCGTCACCGGCGCCCTGTGCCGAAAGGCGTCGAGGGCGTCGCGCTCCTGCGACTCGGCTGCCACACGGGCCCGGATGCCGTCGGCCTTCGCCATGTCGGGGTCGAGCCACACCGCGCCGGTCTTGCCGTCGAGCGCCACCGTGGTGGCGGCCTTCAAGGCCGCGAGATCGGCCCGGGCCCCGAGCACCGCCGGGATGCCGTGCGTGCGTGCCATGATGGCGACATGCGAGGTCGCGGCGCCCTTTGTGCAGACAATGCCGGCCAGCGCAGCGATCGGCGCCTTGGCGAAATCCCAGGCCGAAATCTCCTCGGCCACCAGGATGGCGCCCTCCGGCACCCGCGCCAGGCTGACATCGGCGGTGCCGCTGAGCGCCAGCCCGAGCGCCCGGGTGACGCCGCGCACGTCCTCGGCGCGGGCCCGGATGTAATCGTTGTCGACCTTCTCGAAGGTTTCGGCCAGGATCCGACCGGCCTCGAGCGTCGCCGTCAGAGCATCGCGGCCAGTGCGGATCGCCGTCTCGACGGCGCCGGTCAGTTCGGCATCGCGCGCCACCTCGATCAGGGCTTCCAGAATCTGCGTGTCCTGCGGCGACACGCCTGGCTTCAACTTGGCTTCGAGGAGCCCGGCCGTGGTGGTGTCGAGTGCCCGGCGCAGGGCCTCGATCTCGGCCTCGACCGCCTCGGGGGCCACGCGGCGGTTCGGCGCCAGCAAAACAGTGGGGAAGAACCCGAAGGCCGGGCCGATGGCGGTGCCCTCGCTGGCCCCGACCCCGCCCACCCCCTCGGCCGCGAAGCGCGGCGGCGTGAAGCTGGCCGAGCGGGCGTCCGCCGTGGCGAGCGGCACGGTTCCGGCCGGATCGAGCCCCGCCTCCGGGGTCTCGATGAAATCCGCCAAGGCATCGAGCGCCGCCGCCGCGTCGTCGCCATCGGCCTGCAGCACGATGGCTTCGCCTTCCTTGAGGCCGAGCAGCATCAGCTTGACGGCGCTCTTGGCATTGGCCCCGACGGTGCCGCGGCGAAGCTCGACGGCAGAGCGGAACGTCTTGGCGAGCTTGACGAATTGCGTGGCCGGGCGGGCGTGCAACCCTTCCTTGACCCGCACGGTGACAGAGCGTTCGAGCATGGCGACGTCCCGATGAGGGGGCTCCGTCCTTGCGAGCGGAGCGAAGCAATCCAGAAACGCGGCGCCGCCTTTCATTGCGCGGCGGCCCCACCGCCGCGCAATGAAAGGTCGGTTTTGAGCGTTTCAGCCCGTGATGGTGATCGCGGCGCCGGGCCTGAGCGCACCGGCCAGCAGCCCGGCATCGACCGCCGAAGCGTTCAACTCCCCGGGACGGTTGCTGACGGGCGAACCGTCGAAATTGACCACCACGTGGCCCATGTCGGCGATCTTGGCCCAGGCGAGGTCGCCGATGGCGGTGAGTTTCGCTTCCACCGGACCGACCCGGATGAGGGCACCGACGGGCGGCGGCTCCGAGGTCGGGCCGGAGGTTACGGCATGCAGCACCGACACTTCCGCCAGTTCCGGCGGCGCCCCGGCGGCGAACAAGATCAGCACGCCGCCGTCGATGAGGTCGGCCACATCGGTGCCGACCTCCGTGATCCGGGTGTCGTAATAGGTCTGCATCACATCACCAGCAGGGAGAAGATCCAGGCGATCACGACCGACAAGGGTCCCATGATCTGCCGGCTGAGCAGCACCGCCGGGACGCCGATCTCGATGGTCTTGGGTTTGGCCTCGCCGAGTGCGAGGCCCACGGGAATGAAGTCGCAGCCCACCTGGGTGTTGTAGGCGAACAAGGCCGGCAGGGCCATGCGGGGCGAGATGGTGCCGTTCTGGATCTGCGGGCCGATGATGGCGACGCCGATCACCTGGGCGATCACGGCGCCCGGCCCGAGGATGGGCGACAAGAACGGCAGGCCGCAGATGGCCGAAATGACCAGCAGGCCGATGATGTTGTTGGCGAGCGGCCCCATCGGCCGGGCGATGATGTCGCCGACGCCGGTGTAGAGGATGATGCCGATCAGCATGGTCACGAAGGCCATGAAGGGCAGCACGTTGCGCACCACCTGGTCGATGGTGCGGCGGCCGGCGTTGAAGAAGATGCCGACGACGCGGCCCATGACGCGGCCGATCGAGGCGATCAGGTTGACGAAGCCGCCGCCGCCCGTTTCCGGCACCGGCTCGGCCTTGCCGGCCGCCTTGGCGACGGAGGGCGACAGGCTGGCGGTGCCCGGCTTGCCGGCCGAGACGGGAGCCGCCGAGCCGTCCGCGAAGGCCACATTGGCGTCCTTGACGCCCGACACGTAGATGTCTTCGGTGATGAACTGAGCCAGCGGGCCCGACTGGCCGACGGGGGTCAGGTTGACGGTCGGGATGCGCTTCCTCGGGTAGACGCCGCAGCGCGCCGTGCCGCCGCAATCCACCACCACGCAAGCCATCTCGCTTTCGGGCGGCGGCTGGCGGAAACCGTCCACCGCGATGCCGCCCGTCATTTCGGCGATGCGCTTCGCGAGCGGCGGGATGCCGCCACCCGTGACGGCGACGATCTTGTCGCGCTGGGCGGTGGGTTCGATGGTGAGCGGCCCGCCCCAGCCACCGGGGCCGGGGCTGATCGTGATGGCCTTGTACTTGGTCTCGACGAGCGACATGGCGTTTCCCCGATCCCTAGAGTTCGACGCCCTGGCGGCGGCACATGAAGGCGGTGATGCGCTCCGTGACGATGCCCTTCAGCAGGATCACGATGAGGCCGACGATGAAGTACCAGATGGCCAGTTTGACGTGATAGCCGTCCGCGATGACGCCGCGCTTCTCGAGGTCGAGCAGCGCCACCAACACGCCGCCCCAGACGAAATACTCGCCGGCGTTGGCATGCGGGAACAGCCCAAGGATCGGGTGCACGAAGGACACGGCCGAGTCGTAGAAGGCCGGCTTGTGCTTTTCCTCGAGGAAGGTCCCGAACGTGTAGGCCATCGGATTCGTCAGAAAGAACACCGACAACACGGGCAGCACCGTGTAGCGGGTGAGGGCGATCTTGCCCATCGACTGGGCGAAGCCATGCACGCGCTCTTCGCCTATCAGGCCCGTGAGGGCGTAAAAGGCCGTCATCAACACCACCAAGGTCGGGATGATGCCGGTGACAAAGCCGACGAACACTTCGCCGCCCTTCTGGAACATGCCGATGAAGTGAGTGCCGATTGTGCCGAGCCAGCCGAGCTGGTCGGCGTTCGGCTTCAGGTTCTTGACCTCGTTCTGGTACTTGGTCAGGGCGTCCGCGGCCGATACCGGCGCGTCGCCGCCCGCGGCCTGGACCAGCACGAGGCCCGGATGCCCGGCCGCCGCGGCGCCCGGCCCCGCATGGGCGAAAGCCTGTCCGACACCCTCGTGCAGAAACGCCAAAGCGGGCCCCTGCGTTATCCAATCCGCCGCATGCGCGACGGCCATCGCCACCACCATCAGCCAACCCTCCTTGTTGTCGTGTCGGAGCCGCTCAGGCGGCGCGGCCGGCCGCCTTCTCGATCTGCTCGGTCGCCTTGGTGAGGGCGCCGATCGAGACCTTGTCGCGGAAGTCGGGTTCGGCCGGGAGCGTGCCGAGCGGCTTGCCCTCGAGGTTCGGCAGCCGGGCGAACCGGGCGAAAACCGTGCGGCCCCGCATCACCAAGGCCCGGCGCACGACGCGATCCGGGCTGACCACGAGCAACAGGATGAGGCCGGCCCCGAAGGTCGCCTTGCCATTGCCGGCCCCGACAAATCCGTCAGGCCAATGGCGCGACACCTCGCCCATCGTGGCACTGAAGTGCCGCATCTGGGCGTAAGTGCCGAGCGCCTGCAGCGCCCAGGCGCCGACGAGCGCCAGCAACGCGATCTGCCAAAGCGGCATCGGCGGTTTTCTCCCTGGTGTTCCGGTCTTGAAAGCCGGCTTGGCGCGAAGCCATTGCAGCATGGAATACATTTGCGATTTGTTCTGTCAACATGTCGGCCGGCGAAATCGCGCCAGCGAGGCAGCCGATCGTCCCGCCATGCGTTTGTGCGGGTGAGACCGCCGCCACGGGGATGCGAAACCACATGGATCTCGAGATCAAGCGCCAGATCATGGAGGTGCCCGACCTCCGGCACCGGGTGCGGCAGCTGCGCTGGTTCAAGACGTCGTTCCGCCAGCACGCCCGCCTGATCGCCCAGCACCACGGCCTGACGGTGACGATCGACGACACGCGGCTGACGGAAGCGTTCCTGAACTGGGCCGAGCGCTTCGCGCAGGATCGGGGCTACGCGCGCCTCGACGGGCGCGACTTCGCCACCTTCATGGCGGGGCTGCTGCTGCGGGAACTGCTGGCCACCCATCCGCTGTCTGCACAGGCGATCCCGGGCGACGCCTCGCCGGCTCTGCGCAACGACGTCGACTGGACCCTGGTGCATGAATGGCCGGAAGGCTTCATCGTGACCAATTATTGCCTCTGCGTCCTGGCCGCCGTGCTGGAACAGGACGGCACCCCCCTGACGCTGCCGGCCCTGGCGAGCGACCTGCGCACCTGGTGGTCGTATCGCGAGAACGTCGGCCGCGACCCCTCGCGCGCCATCGGGTTCCTGGACCTGTTCACCGGGGCGGAGCCCAATTGGTACATGCCCGACTCGGTCGCCAGCCGGGCCGCGGTAAAGCGCGCATTGGCGGCCAAACTGGTGCCGCTGGCCGAGGCTCAGCCCCAACTTCCCTGATCTTTGTATTGACCGTCGCACATTTGTTCGGTAGCTCATTCGCGGGGAAACGCGACCGGACAACAACAATGAACACATTCGTCGGGCTGGCTGCAGAACTTCAGGCCCGCGCGGCCGCGGAAGGGCCGATCACCATCGCGCTCGCCGGGGCCGGGCAGATGGGCACCGACATCGTGGTGCAGATCGGGTTGATGCCGGGCGTGCGCCTCGGTGCCGTGTCGGAGATCCGCCCGCAGCAGGCCATCGACGCCATCCTGATGTCGGGTCGCGAACGCGGCGACGTGGTCCAGGCGCATTCGGCCAACGACATCGACCGTGCCATCGAACAGAACCGGATCGCCGTGACGGAAGACTACCGGGCTCTTTGCTCGGCCGGCCACATCGACGTGGTGATCGACGCCACCGGCAATCCCAACGTCGGCACGCTGGTGGCACTCGAGGCCATGAAACACGGCAAGCATGTCGTGATGCTGAACGTCGAGGCCGACATCACCATCGGCCGTTTCCTCAAGGAGGAAGCCGACAAGGCCGGGGTGATCTTCACCGGCGCCGCCGGCGACGAGCCCGCCTGCGCGTTGGAGCTCATCAGCTTCGCGCAAAGCTGCGGCTTCGACATCGTGGCGGCCGGCAAGGGCAAGAACAACCCGCTGAAATTCGACGCCATGCCGGAAGACTACGAGGCCGAGGCCCTGGCCCGCAACATGAGCGCCCGCATGCTGGTCGAGTTCGTCGACGGCTCGAAGACCATGATCGAAATGGTGGCCATCGCCAATGCCACCGGGCTCAAGCCCGACGTGCCCGGCATGCACGGCCCGGCGGCCGGGCGCGACGAACTCGCCCAGGTGCTTTGCACCAAGGAAGACGGCGGCATCCTCAACAAGGCCGGCGTGGTCGATTATTCCATCGGCAAGGGCGTGGCGCCCGGCGTGTTCTGCATCGTCAAGCCCCGGCACGGCCGCGTCAGCGAGCGCATGACCGACCTGAAGATGGGCCCCGGCCCCTGTTATTCGCTGCTGCGCCCTTATCACCTGACGAGCCTCGAAGTGCCGCTTTCGGCCGCCCGGGCTGTGCTGCGCCGGCAGGCCGACATGGTGCCGCTCGCCCATCCGGTGGCCGAATGTGTCACGGTAGCGAAGCGCGACCTCGCCCCCGGACAGACCCTTGAGGCGATCGGCCTGCACGATTACCGCGGTTTCGCCATGACCTGGGAGGATGCCCGCGCGGAAGGCGCCATCCCGCTCGGCCTCGCCGAAAAGGCCAGGGTGACGCAGCCGATCCGGGCGGGCGAAAAGCTCACCTATGCCAATTGCACGCCGGACGACTCGCTCATCGTCACCCAGATCCGCAAGCGGCTCGACCAGTCGGACGCCCGTTTCATGGGCGCGGAACGGCAAGCCCGGTCGGCCTGAGGCCACCCCATCTCAAGCCTGCAGGCGCGGCCCTACGGGCCGCGTCGGGACCCGGAGGAAACGCCCCCCATGTCGATGCCCGCCACGCAAGACGCCAGCGTGCCCCCGCAGGCGGAGCCCCGCGCCAACCTGCCGGCCGTCTACCGGCGCCTCGGCGCCCCCGCGCTGCGCGAGGCGCTGAAGAAGATGCACCTGATCCGGCTCTTCGAGGAAGGCGCCGAGCAGCAATATATGCGCGGCCTCATCCACGGCACGATGCACCTGTCGATCGGACAGGAAGCGAGCGCCGTCGGCATCTGCATGCCGTTGACGGATGCCGACTACATCACCTCGACGCATCGCGGCCATGGCCATTGCATCGCCAAGGGCGCCGACGTTGGGCGCATGTTCGCCGAATTCTTCGGCAAGGAGACCGGATATTGCCATGGCCGCGGCGGCTCCATGCACATCGCCGACGTGGCCAAGGGCAACCTCGGTGCCAACGGCATCGTGGGCGGCGGCATCCCGATCGCCGTGGGGGCGGCGCTGACGGCCAAGCGGCAGAAGACCGACCGGGTGGTGATCTCGTTCTTCGGCGATGGCGCCAACAACGAAGGCGCCTTCCACGAGGCGCTCAACATCGCTTCCGTGTGGAAGTTGCCGGTAGTCTTCGTGTGCGAAAACAACCGCTACGGCATGTCGACCTCGACCGAGCGGTCGACCGCGGTCAAGAACGTCGCCGACCGGGCCGCCGCCTATGCGATGCCGGGCGTCATCGTCGACGGCAATAATTTCGCCGAGGTGGCCGAAGCCTCGTTCCAGGCCGTCGAGCGCGCCCGCCGCGGCGAAGGCCCGACGCTGATCGAATCGAAGACCTACCGCATTCGCGGCCATTCGCGCTCCGACCGGAACCGCTACCGCACCAAGGAGGAGATCGAGGAATGGCGCGGCCGTGACCCGATCGTCGCCTTCGAGGCGGACCTGCTGGCCCTCGGGCTGCTGACGCGCGCCGATGCGGATGCCGTGCGGACCGAGGCCGAAAAAGACATCGAGGCCGCGGTCGCCTTCGCCAGCGACAGCCCGGCGCCGACGACGGCCGACCTAACGAAGTTCGTTTACGCGAACTGAGCGGGTTCGACAGGTCCATGCACGACTGCGTCATTCCGGACGGAGCGCAGCGAAGATCCGGAACCGGGAGCCCGGGCCACGGAAGTCGGAGCTCCCGGTTCCGGGTTCGGCTGCGCCGCCCCGGAATGACGGACGCATGACGCACACCAACGCGGCTTCCCCGACGGAGGGTCGAAGCCACCACCCCTGGAGAGAACGCCCCATGGACGCCGCCGTCCGCGAACTGACCTATGCGCAGGCCATCCAGGAAGCCATGGCGATCGCCATGGAGGCCGACGAGAACGTGGTGCTGATGGGCGAGGACATCGGCGTCTACGGCGGCGCCTTCCAGGTGACGGGCGACCTCGTGCACCGCTTCGGCGAGGACCGGGTGATGGACACGCCCATCTCCGAGCTCGGCGGCGCCGGCGTCGCGGTGGGGGCCGCCATGACGGGGCTGAAGCCGATCTTCGAGTTCCAGTTTTCGGATTTCGCCACGCTGGCGATGGAGCAGATCGTCAACCAGGCGGCGAAGATCCGCTACATGCTGGGTGGCGAGGTCAGCGTGCCGCTGGTGATGCGCTTTCCGTCCGGTTCCGGCACGGGGGCCGCGGCCCAGCACAGCCAGAGCCTCGAAGCGTGGCTGGCCCATGTGCCGGGCCTGAAGGTGATCCAGCCCTCGACCCCGCACGACGTGAAGGGGATGCTGCTCGCCGCGGTGGCGGACCCCGACCCGGTGATGATCTTCGAGCACAAGCTGCTTTATAAGACCAAGGGGCCGGTGCCGGAAGGCCATTACACGGTGCCGATCGGGGTCGCCGAGGTGCGCCGGCAGGGAAGCCACGTCACCATCGTGGCGACGGCCATCATGGTGCATCGCGCGCTGGAAGCCGCCGCCAAGCTGGCCGAGGAGGGCATCGAGGCCGAGGTGATCGACCTGCGGTCGCTCCGGCCGATGGACACGTCGACCCTCGTCGAAAGCGTCAAGAAGACCGGGCGGCTCGCCTGCGTCTATGAAGGCGTGAAGACGCTGGGCATCGGGGCCGAGATCGCGGCCGCCATCGCGGAAAGCGAGGCCTTCGACTATCTCGATGCGCCGATCCTGCGGCTCGGCGGCGCCGAATGCCCGATCCCCTACAACCCCGAACTCGAAAAATCCGCGGTGCCGCAGGTCGACACCATCCTCAGCGGCGTGCGTGGCCTCTGCCAGGGGAGGCTGTGATGCCGAGCGAGGTCATCCTGCCCCGCGTCGACATGGACATGGCGACCGGCAAGATCTCCAAATGGCTGGTGGAGCCCGGCGCCACCGTGGCCAAGGGCCAGCCGCTGTTCGAGATCGAGACCGACAAGGCCACGATGGAGATCGAGGCGGAAGCCAGCGGCACCATCCGCGACCTCGCGGCTCCGGGCTCCACAAACATCCCGGTGGGCAGCACCGTGGCCTGGATCTTCGCTGACAACGAGGCCGCGGCGGCACCGGCCTCCCACGCCGAGCCGGCGCCTGTCGCCGCGCTGCGCGCAACAGCCGACGCGGTTCTGCCCGACCCCGTCGTGGCGGCGCCTGCCGCGAGCGCCCCGGCGC
>NZ_JARPVX010000033.1:0-36823 GCF_033947565.1 Lichenihabitans sp. Uapishka_5 | reverse complement strand
CCCGGACCCGCGTCCGGGCGCCCTCGCCGCGCCTCGTCGAGCGGGACCGCTATGCGCTGCGGGCCGGCGTGCTGCTGCTGCTCGTCGCGGCCGGTTTCGTGGCGGGCCCCGACAAGGAAGGCCGGCTCGCAGCCGCCTTCGACTGGCGCCCTGGTGGGGTCGATGCCCCGGCCACCCGCATCGATGCCTGGATCGATCCGCCGCCCTATACCGGCAAGCCGCCGCTGGTGCTGCTCGGTCCCAATGCCGTCGCCAATGACGCGTCCGAACCGGTCAGCGCCCCGGTCGGGTCGACGGTCGTGGTGCGCTCCGCCGGGGCGCGGCGCGTCACAGTCACGGGTGAAGGCGGCCTGAAGCCGGTGCCCGCCAAGGCCGGCGCCGTGCCGGGCCACGACGGCGACACGCGACTGCTGCTCGGCGGCGATGGCACGGTGGCGATCGCGCAGGACGGGGCCTCCTGGCGCCGTCTCGCCCTGAAAGCCATCCCGGACCTGCCGCCCCGCGTGGCCTTGGTCGGCACGCCGAAATCCACGGGACGCGGCTCGCTGACGCTGGGCTATGGGCTCGAAGACGATTACGGCGTCGTCGGTGCCGAAGCGCACTTCACCCAGCCGGTGATCGATGGCCGTCCGGTGACGGGCCGCGGCTTGGTCGAGCCGCCAAAGGGCATGTTGGTGCTGCCGGCCACCCCGGGCGGGCGTGGCGAAGCCAAGACCACGCTGGATTTGTCGGACCATCCGTGGGCCGGTGCCCATGTGACGCTCACCCTGCAGGCTCGCGACGAGGCCGGCAACACCGGCGAAAGCAAGCCGGTCGACCTCGTGCTGCCGTCGCGGCCGTTCACCAACCCGCTTGCCCGCGCCCTGGTGGAGCAGCGGCGCAATCTGGTGCTCGACCCCGATCATCGCGAGCGGGTCGCGCTGTCGCTCGAGGCGCTCGACTTCGCGCCGGAGGTGTTCGACGTGGCGCCCGCGGTGCATCTCGGGCTGCGGGCCGCCGATCTGCGCCTGAAGGCCGCGACGGGCGACCCGGAGCTTGTTGCCGTGGCGGATCTGCTATGGGCCATGGCGGTGCGCCTCGAGGATGGCGACCTGAGCCAGGCCGAGCAGGACCTGCGGGCCGCCCAAAAGGACCTCAGCGAGGCCTTGGCGCGCGGCGCCCCGCCGGACGAAGTCAAGCGGCTCACCGAGGCCTTGCGCAAGCAGATGGACAAGCTGCTGACCGAGATGGCCCGCAAGACCAGCCAGCCCGGCCAGCCCCAGGACGCGCAGGCCCAGGCCAGCCGGTCGGTGACCCAGAAGGACCTGCAATCCATGCTCGACCGCATGGAGAAGGCGGCCCGCGACGGCGATATGGCCGAGGCCCAGCGGCTTCTCGACCAGTTGAACGGCATCATGAACAACCTGAAGAGCGCCAGTCGTGGTGCTGCCCAGAGTCAGGCGACCCGCGAGATGAACCGCTCGATGGGCGACCTCGATCGGCTGATGCGCGACCAGGGCGACGTGCGCGACAAGACCTTCAAGCAGGGCGGTGGCCAGGATCCTGGGCAAGACCTCGAACAGGACCCGGAGCAGGATTCCGATGAGACCCCCGGCCCTGGCGAGCCGACGGGCGACGGCTCCCAGCCGGGCAAAGGGGCGAATGGGCAGCCGGGCGGCCAGGGGGGGCAGCCATCCGCCGGCCTTGGTGACCTGCAGCGCCGCCAGGGCATGCTGTCGCAACAATTGCAGGCCTTGCAGAAGCGCATGCGCGACCTCGGCATGAAAGGCGAGCAGGGGCTGGCCGACGCGGAAGGCGCCATGAAGCAGGCCGAAGGTGCCCTCGGCCAGGGCCAGAATGGCGTCAACGATGCCGTCGGAGCCCAGGGGCGGGCGCTCGAAGGCTTGCAACGCGGCATGAAGGGGCTTGGCCAGCAGATGGCGCAGGGTGGTGGCGGTCAGCCCGGGCAGGCCCAGGCGCCGGGTGAGGGCGACAGCCCTCCCGACCAGGGCGAGGATGTCGATCCGCTCGGCCGGCCCCGCCAGGGACGCGGCAGCGCGCAAGGCAACCAGCTCGACGTCAGCGGGGGCCTCGCGGCCCGGGCCGCCCAGGTGATGGAGGAGTTGCGGCGGCGGCTTGGCGACCCCACCCGGGCGCCGGACGAGCAGGATTATCTGGAACGGTTGCTGAAACGGTATTGAACGCTGCCCGTAGGCGCTCGACCGAAGCGGTCCAAGCGTCGCGGACGGCAGCCTATGGGCCGAAGGGCATTTGCCTTCGCGGCGACAGCCTTTAGGCTCGGCCGCAAGCGGGCGTCACGCCGCGCACCGAGAAGCGGGGCTGCCGGGCACCCGCCGCACCCTGCCGGGAGGCCCGTCCATGTCCTATGCCGCTGGAAACTGGGCCACCGGGGTGGCGCTCGGCCTTGTGTTGCTCGTGCTGCTGGCCGGCCTCGTCAACATGATGCGCGGGGGCGCCACCAACCTGTCGCAGCGGTTGATGCGACTGCGCGTCGGCCTGCAGTTCCTGGCCATCCTGGTGATGATGGCGGTTCTGTATTTCCGACACTAGCCCGAAGGGTGTTAGATCAGGGCCAACCCTGCCGGCCGGACGTCCCGTCCCAGGCCGCTGTCATTGGTCCGGAGCCGCGATGGTCGTTCTCAACCGCATCTACACCCGCACGGGCGACGATGGCTCGACGGCGCTCGCCAGCGGCGAACGGCGCAGCAAGGCGGATGCGCGGGTCGAGGCTTACGGTACCATCGACGAAACCAATGCTGCGATCGGGTTGGCCCGGCTGGGTCTCGACGAGACGGCGCCGCGGGTCGATGCCATGCTGGCCCGCATCCAGAACGATCTGTTCGACCTCGGCGCCGACCTGGCCCGCCCTCCGGCCGCCGATGAAGGCGAGGTTCTGCGCGTCACCCAGGCTCAGGTGGACCGGCTGGAACGGGAGATCGACGAGCTGAATGCCGATCTGTCGCCGCTGCGCTCCTTTGTGCTGCCGGGTGGCACGCCGGCCGCCGCGGCATTGCACATCGGCCGCACGGTCTGCCGGCGCGCCGAGCGTCTGATCGTGGCGCTGCGCCACGGGGGAGACGCCGTCGGCGAGCCGGCCCTGCGCTACACCAACCGTCTGTCGGATTTCCTGTTCGTCGCTTCGCGCTGGGTCAACGACAAGGGCGAAACCGACATCCTCTGGGTGCCGGGCCGCAACCGTTAGCCTGAGCCGGCGTCCGGCTCAGGCGTGCCCCGCCTGGCCGGACAACATCACCGGGTCGATGCCGATCCGGCGCAGCGCCAACCCGTATTTGGCGTCGAGCGCGGGATCGAACAGCAACGAGGCGTCGGCCGGGCAATGGAGCCAGCCATTGTCCTGGATCTCGGCCTCGAGCTGGCCGGGCGACCACCCCGCATAGCCGAGCGCCAGCACCGCCTTGCGGGGCCCATGCCCCTGCGCGATGGCTCGCAGGACGTCGAGCGTCGCCGTGAGCGACACATCGTAGTCGATCGGCAGGGTGGAATTGTCGACGAAGTAATCGGCCGTATGCAGCACGAACCCACGGCCCGCTTCGACGGGCCCGCCCCGCACCACCGGCACATCGTCCACCGACCCGCCCGCCACCAAGGGGCCGCCGAGCACGTCGAGTTGTACCAGGATCTCGGAAAAGGTGACTTTTCGGGCCGGATGGTTGATGACGATGCCCATCGCCCCGTCCTGCGAATGGGCGCACAGGTAGATCACGGAGCGGCTGAACCGCTCATCCGTCATCCCCGGCATGGCGACAATCATCTGGCCGTTGAGGAAACCGTCGCGCGGCGACGAGTCGCGTATCTTGGGCATGAGCCGATTATGTCCCTCCCTCGCGGCATGGCAAGGAACGAGTTGAGCGACATGGCCGAACCGAGATCCCGATCGCGTCACGGCTGCGGACCGCGATGGCTGGCGCTGGGGTTCGGCGTGGTGGCGAGCATCGGCGCTGCCGCCGTGGCCCATGCCGAAACCGGCCCGAACGCCTCGGACTGGTCGGTGCTGGATCATGCCCGGGTGCGGTTGATCGATGCGGGCCCTGTCCCGGGTGGCGGCACTGGGCGTCTGGCGGGCCTCCAGGTGCAGCTCGATCCGGGCTATCTCACCTATTGGCGCTCGCCCGGTGAGGCAGGGCTGCCGCCGAGCCTCGTCACGGCGGGCTCGACCGATCTGAAGTCCGCCGCCCTGATGTTTCCGGCGCCGGACCGCTATTCGGAGGGGGGTATCGAGGCCATCGGCTACAAGGACGAGGTCGTGTTCCCGGTGCTGGTTACGCCGGCTGCCGCCGACAAGCCGGTCGGCCTGAAGCTCGGCTTCGATTTCGGCATCTGCGAACGGCTGTGCCTACCGGCCCACGCCGCCATGAGCGTGACGCTCGACCACGACGGCACGGCGCCCGAAGCCGGCATCGTGCGGGACGCTTATGCGCGGGTGCCGCACCGGATGGGTGTTGGCGATCCTGGCTCGCTGGTTGTGACGGCCGTGCAGGGCAAGGCCGATGGCGCCCCGGTGACCGTGCATGTGCGGTCGACCAGTTCCGATGTGCCGATGCTTTTTGCCGAGGCGCCGGATCCGTGGTTCGTCAAGGCCGGCGAGGGCTTGTGGTCGAGCGATGGCAGCCTCACCTATCGGGTCGTAGTGAGTGGCGCGCCGGCCGATCCGGCGCCGTTGCCGCTGCGCTTGACCTTGGTGGGCGGGGACGGCGCCATCGAGGTGGGGGTGACGCTCGACGCGCCGCCTCCCAAGCCGTAAAAGGCGGGAATGCGGAACGGCCGGACGGCTTTACGAGCTTTCGCGTGCCTCCAAGGAGACCAGGATGACAATCGCGGTCGGGCAACCCTTGCCCCAGGTGGTGTTCCGCGTTTCGACGCCCGACGGCGTCGAGCCCCGGACCACGGCCGAGGTTTTCCAAGGCCGCACCGTGGTGTTGTTCGCGGTGCCGGGCGCCTTCACGCCCACCTGCCATCGCAACCACCTGCCCGGCTACCTCGAACATGCCGACGCGATCCTGGCAAGGAACGTCGATGCGATCGCGGTGACCAGCACCAACGATCCCTTCGTAATGGCCGCGTGGGCAAAAGACACTGGCGCCGGTGATCGCCTGCTGTTCCTGGCGGACGGCAATGCCGATTTCGCGAGCGCGATCGGATTGTCGGTCGACGCCACCGAGCGCGGCATGGGCATCCGCTCCCAACGCTATGCGATGGTGGTGCGCGACGGCATCGTGGCGCATTTGGCCGTCGAGGAGGTCCGGGGTGTGGTGGCGTCATCGGGCGCCGAAGCCATGCTGGCCGCCCTGGGCGACGCCGGTGGGGCTACAGCATGACACTCGTCGATACACCCCTGGCCATCTCCGGCGTCCAGACTCCAACAAAGCGCTCGCTCGCCGGCCTCACACGGGCTGAGCTGGCCGAGGCGTTGCGCGCCATCGCGGTGCCGGATCGCGAGATCCGCATGCGGGCGGCGCAGCTTTGGCAATGGATCTACCATCACGGGTTGCGCGACTTCGACGGCATGTTGAATGTCGCCAAGGGCCTGAGGACCTTGTTGGCCGAGCACTACACTCTCGACCGGCCCGAGATCGTCACCGAACAGGTGTCGAAGGACGGCACCCGCAAATGGCTGATCCGCATGGCCCCGACCGGGCCGCACGATCGCGGCGCCGAGGTGGAATGCGTCTACATCCCGGAAAGCGACCGTGGCACGTTATGCGTGTCCAGCCAGGTGGGCTGCACCCTGACCTGCACGTTCTGCCACACCGGCACGCAGAAGCTCGTCCGCAATCTGACGACCGCCGAAATCGTGACGCAGCTGATTGTGGCCCGCGATCGCTTGGGCGACTTCCCGGGGCTGGCGCCGCCGAACGACGGCGGCCTGGTGCCGGGCGAAGGCAGCCGAGCCGTGTCGAATATCGTCTTCATGGGGATGGGCGAGCCACTTTATAATTTCGGCAACGTCACGGACGCCATCGGGGTGATGTCCGACGGGGAAGGACTGTCGTTGTCGCGTCGGCGGGTCACGGTGTCGACCTCGGGCGTGGTGCCGGAGATCGGTCCGCTGGGTACAGCGGCCGGCTCCATGCTGGCCATTTCGCTGCACGCCACCAACGACGCCTTGCGCAACGAGCTGGTGCCGTTGAACCGCAAATACCCGATCGAAACGCTGCTGCAGGCCTGCCGGACCTATCCGGGCGCCTCCAATGCACGCCGCATCACCTTCGAATACGTCATGCTGAAGGGGATCAACGATTCGGTCGCGGAGGCCAAGGCGCTGGTGCGGCTGTTGAAGGGCATCCCGGCCAAGATCAACCTGATCCCCTTCAATCCCTGGCCGGGCACGCGCTACGAATGCTCCGACTGGCCGGTGATCGAGCGCTTCTCGGAGGTGGTGTTCAACGCCGGTTATGCCAGCCCGGTGCGGACGCCGCGCGGTCGTGACATCCTGGCGGCGTGCGGCCAGCTGAAGAGCGAGACGGAAAAGCTGCGGGCGCGGGCGCGGTTGATGCTCGAGCAGGACGACGACGTTCCGCAGTCCTTGTGACGATTCTGGGTGTGTTCGTTCCTTTCGGCCTGACGCTAGGATTTGAACACACCCTCTTGACACCAGCGTGGCCCCTGCTAGCGTAATGGCCGAAATCCAGAGCAGCTCGATATTGTCTGCCTGATGGATTGGCTTTGGTGCCGGTGTCGGCTTGGTGATCCTTCGAGGATCCCGTTTCTCTCGCTTGTACGTCTCAGCTTAAAACACAGGTTCTCGGTTTCGAGCCGCAGTCGCAGCTCCCGAGGAAACGACATTCGCTTGGATCTGGCGCGGAAGCAGATGGCACGCTGATCGCGGATAGCGCATGGACCTTTGGTTGCTTGTTCACTTGAGAAGAACGCAGCACCTCGGGTTATTTCTCAAGATGTGAGTTCGAATGTGTTTCAAGGGCACTCGATGAGACCGGGCCAGAACAAGCGTATGCGGGGCCGGAATAACAACAATAACAACAGCAACAACGGTGGACAACGCCGAGGCCCCAACCCGCTGACGCGGTCCTACGAGTCGAATGGTCCCGACGTCAAAGTCCGAGGCACCGCCCAGCACATCGGTGAAAAATATCTGCAGCTCGCCCGTGACGCCCAGACGTCCGGCGATCCCGTTGCCGCCGAAAGCTACCTGCAGCACGCCGAGCATTATTTCCGCATCATCGCGACCGCCCAGCAGGCCCAGCAACAGGCCCAAACCGGCTACCAGCGCCAGCCCGGTGAACTGGATGCCGACGAGGGCGATGACGACGACCTCGTGATGCCCGATCGCTTTGCCCTGCCGGGCGAGCGGTTTCCCCAGCCGGTTCAAGCGGCGCCCGCCCAGACGCAACCGCAGGGCGGCGGCACCGGCCCCCAGCCCTACCCTGAGCGGGGCGGTTTCAACGGCGAACGCCAGAACAATGCGTCCGAGCGCCAGGACCGTCAGGGAGGCGGCGATAACGGCTATCGAGCCGAACGCAACGATCAGCGGCAAGACCGCGAACCGCGGCAAGACCGCGACCAGCGGCAGGACCGCGAACCCCGGCAGGATCGCGATCAGCGTCAGGATCGTGAGCCACGTCAGGACCGCGACCAGCGGCAGGATCGCGAACCCCGTGCCGAGCGGACGTTCCGTCAGGACGGTGAACAGCAACGCGATCAGCGCCAGGATCGAGAGCCGCGTCAGGATCGCGACGCCCGGCCCTTCGTGGATCGCAGCAACGGCGAACGCCAGACTGGTGAACGCAATTTCCGCAACGACCGACAGGCCCGTGGTCCGCGCTACCCGCG
This sequence comes from Lichenihabitans sp. Uapishka_5, assembly GCF_033947565.1. Taxonomy (NCBI): domain Bacteria; kingdom Pseudomonadati; phylum Pseudomonadota; class Alphaproteobacteria; order Hyphomicrobiales; family Lichenihabitantaceae; genus Lichenihabitans; species Lichenihabitans sp. Uapishka_5. The sequence goes on along the minus strand of NZ_JARPVX010000033.1, from coordinate 29,014 downwards.
TGACGGTCAGGACTACCGCGGCGACCGCGACCAGAACGGCGCTCGGGAGCCTCGGTCGGAGGCAAGCGTCGCTTCCGGTGGCGATCAGCCCGACATGGCGCCGAGCGCCCCCGCCTCTGATGTCGCGGCCGAACTGCCGGCCTTCATCACCGCCCCGGTGCGGCCCGTGACGCCGACGCCCGACTTGGTCGAAGCGCCCGCAATTCAGCCTGTCGCCGCCGCAGAGCCGCCGGCTGCTGTCTCCGATCCAGTTGCGGCCGAGTCGGTTGCAGCCGATGCGGTCGGCGAAGCTGCCGAGGGCGAAGCCTTTACGGTGCGTCCGCGTCGTCGGCGTCGGACCCGTGCCATGATCGAGGCGGATGCCGCAGCCGCCGCCGCTCTGGCTGGCGGTGAGACGCCTGTCTCCGAATAGTGTTTTTGAGGCCTGGGGGCGCCCTGCCCCTAGGTCGCGCCGTGACGCTTGTTCTCCCTATGAGGTGCAATCATCCCGACGCTTCGTGAAATGGCTCTCCAGGCGCAATCCTGAGGGTCGTTTTTCGACCACGTCGAAGGCGATGCCGCTTGATTGCGGCTTGCGGATCGTCTAGGCGAAAACTCCCTCCTTCATGGCCTTGGGCCGGTTCGCCACGAACCGGCATTGTTCCAGGCCCTTCTCCCTCCCTACGATTCAGCGCGTCGACGCACCGAGGACGAACCCCCATGCGGGAAATCAAGCTCAAGGACCTCAAGGAAAAGTCGCCGACCGAACTGCAGGTCTTCGCCGAAACCCACGAGGTCGAGAACGCCTCCATCATGCGCAAGCAGGAGCTGATGTTCGCCATCCTCAAGCAGCTGGCGAGCCGCGAGATCGAGATCATCGGCGAAGGCGTCGTCGAGGTGCTGCAGGATGGGTTCGGCTATCTGCGCTCGCCCGACGCCAATTATCTGGCAGGACCGGACGACATCTACGTGTCGCCGTCGCAGATCCGCCGCTTCGGCTTGCGCACCGGTGACACGGTCGAAGGCTTGATCCGCGGCCCCAAGGACGGCGAGCGGTATTTCGCGCTGCTGAAGGTCAACAGCATCAATTTCGACGATCCGGAAAAAATCCGGCACAAGGTGCACTTCGACAACCTGACGCCGCTCTACCCGAACCGCCGCCTGAAACTCGAGATCGAAGATCCGACCCGCAAGGATTTCTCCTCCCGAGTCATCGACGTCGTGTCGCCGATCGGCATGGGGCAGCGCGCCCTCATCGTGGCGCCGCCGCGCACCGGCAAGACCGTGCTGCTGCAGAACATCGCCCAGTCGGTTACGGCCAACCACCCGGACTGCTATCTGATCGTTCTGCTGATCGACGAGCGGCCCGAAGAGGTCACCGACATGCAGCGCTCCGTCAAGGGCGAGGTGGTGTCGTCCACCTTCGATGAGCCGGCGACACGCCACGTCCAGGTGGCCGAGATGGTGATCGAGAAGGCCAAGCGCCTCGTCGAGCATGGCCGTGACGTGGTGATCCTGCTCGATTCCATTACCCGGCTCGGCCGCGCCTACAACACCACGGTGCCGTCCTCCGGCAAGGTGCTGACCGGCGGTGTCGACGCCAATGCGTTGCAGCGCCCGAAGCGCTTCTTCGGCGCCGCCCGCAACATCGAGGAAGGCGGCTCGCTGACCATCATCGCTACCGCGCTGATCGACACCGGGTCTCGCATGGACGAGGTGATCTTCGAAGAGTTCAAGGGCACCGGCAACTCGGAAATTATCCTCGACCGCAAGGTGGCGGACAAGCGCATCTATCCGGCGCTCGACATCACCCGCTCCGGCACCCGCAAGGAGGAGCTGCTTGTGGCACCCGAGATCCTCAAGAAGATGTATGTGCTGCGCCGCATCCTCAACCCGATGGGCACCGTCGATGCCGTCGAGTTCCTGCTCGGCAAGCTGCGGGAAACCCCGAAGGGCAACACGGCCTTCTTCGACTCGATGAACACCTGAGCGCACGCTTCGAGTAGCGCCTCTCCTTCACGGCCGGAGCCAAGCGCTCCGGCCGTTCTCGTTTCACGGACCCCGCGCGCCGGCACCGGGCAGGGCGCCTTCAGCACGGAATGATCCATGCGGGACACGATCTTCGCCCTTGCGTCCGGTCCGGGCCGCGCCGCCGTGGCGGTGCTCCGCTTGTCCGGTCCGGCCAGCCGCATGGCGCTCGAACGCCTGATCGGGCGTTGCCCCCCGCCCCGCCACGCCAGCCTCGTGGCACTTCGTGACCCGCACTCGGGTGAACTGCTCGATCGCGGCCTCGCGCTGTGGTTTCCGGGGCCCCGCTCCTTCACCGGCGAGGATGCGGCAGAGCTGCAGTTGCATGGCGGCCGCGCCGTCGTAGCGTCTGTGCTCGATGCGCTGGGCCGCCTTCACGGCTGCCGCTTGGCGGAACCCGGCGAGTTCACCAGGCGCGCTTTTGCCGAAGGCCGGCTCGATCTGGCCGAAGTCGAAGGTTTGGCCGACCTGATCGACGCCCAGACGGCGGCCCAACGCCGGCAGGCCCTGCACCAGATGGATGGCGCCCTTGGCCTCTGGGTGGCGGACCTGCGCGACGCCCTGCTGACTGCCCAGGCCTTGGCGGAATCGGCCATCGACTTCGCCGACGAGGGCGATGTGGCGGCTGATGCCCTGTCGCAGGCCCGCGCCGCCACGCTCGCGGTGGCGGCCCGAATCGCGGCCGAACGCGACCGCCCCCCTGCGGCCGAGCAGGTGCGCGACGGTTTCGTGGTGGCTTTGACCGGTCCGCCCAACGCCGGCAAGTCGACCCTGCTGAATGCTCTGGCGCGACGCGACGTGGCGCTCGTGTCGGCCATCCCGGGCACCACGCGTGACCCGATCGAAGTGGCGCTCGACCTCGGTGGCTACGCGGTGGTGCTGGTCGATACGGCCGGCCTGCGCCCCTCCGACGATCCGCTGGAACAGGCCGGCATCGCGCGCGCAAGGGCCAGAGCCGAGGCGGCCGACCTCGTGTTGTGGCTGCAGGATGCCACAACCCCACCGATCCTGCCCGAACAGGACATCTATGCCGCGGCGGTTGCGGTCGGCACCAAGGGCGACACGGTCGCTACCCCCGCGGACGGCTATGCCCTGACGATCGCGGCGCGTACCGGCGAGGGCTTGCCGGCGCTGATCGCACACCTGCAGACGCTCGTGGCCGCACGGCTGGTCGGCGGCGAGACGGCGCTTGTCGGACGCGCCCGCCATCGGGCCGCCTTGACCCGCGCCGCAGCGCTGCTCGACGCTGCCCTACGGCAGGACGAAGCCGAACTGATGGCGGAAGACCTGCGCTCGGCCGCAGCAGCCCTTCTCAGCCTCGTCGGTCGCATCGATGTCGAAGACGTGCTCGGCAGCATCTTTTCGCGGTTCTGCATCGGCAAATAGCCGCTCCCGTTTCACGTGAAACCCGCGCGACCGAACGCGGCGCGACAGGGGAGATGCTGGCCAAGCCCCGGGCCTTGCCATAGAACCTCATCCCATTGCCGGCCGAAGGGCCTGGCCTGACCCCTGCCCGGACCTCGATCCATGACACTCCGGTATGACATCATCGTCATCGGCGGCGGCCACGCCGGCTGCGAGGCGGCGGCGGCTTCGGCCCGTATGGGCGCCGAGACACTGCTGCTGACCCACAAGGTCGCGACGATCGGCGTCATGTCCTGCAACCCGGCGATCGGCGGCCTCGGCAAGGGCCACCTGGTCCGGGAGATCGATGCGCTCGACGGCATCATGGGCCGGGTGGCTGACGCGGGCGGTATCCAATTCCGCGTTCTCAATCGGCGCAAGGGACCGGCGGTGCGCGGACCGCGCGCCCAGGCCGACCGGGCGCTCTACCGGGCCGCCATGCAGCGCGAATTGGCCGAGACTGCCCATCTGACGATCCTCGAAGGCGAGGCGCACGATCTGGAGATTATCGACGGTCGCGTCGCCGGCGTGATCCTGTCGGACGGCCGCACCCTGCCCTGCGGTGCCGCCATCCTGACGACCGGCACGTTCCTGCGCGGCCTGGTCCATATGGGCGAGACGCAGATCCAGGCCGGTCGCATCGGAGAGGCCCCGGCTTTAGGTTTGTCGGCCACGCTCGATCGCTGCGGCTTCGCCCTGGGACGCCTGAAGACCGGCACCCCGCCCCGGCTCGATGGCCGCACGATCGATTTTTCCGGCCTCGACCGTCAGCCGGGCGACGACGACCCGGAGCCGTTCTCCAGCCTGACCACGCAGCTGCCGAACCCGCAGGTCGACTGCCACATCACCCGCACCACCGCCGCCACCCATGCGGTGATCCGGGCCAACATGCATCGGGCGCCGTTGTTCTCGGGCGCCATCCAGGGGCGAGGACCACGTTATTGCCCTTCAGTCGAGGACAAGGTGGTGCGCTTCGCCGATCGGGACAGCCACCAGATCTTTCTGGAGCCCGAGGGGCTCGACGATCCCACCTATTATCCGAACGGCATCTCGACCTCGCTGCCGGTCGATGTGCAACAGGCCTTCCTGGCTACCATCCCGGGCCTCGAGCGGGTCGCGGTGCTGCAGCCCGGTTACGCGATCGAATATGACTTCGTCGACCCGCGCGAGCTGCTTCCAACGCTCGAGACGAAGCGGATCCCCGGGCTTTACCTCGCCGGCCAGATCAATGGCACGACGGGCTACGAGGAAGCGGCCGGGCAGGGGCTGGTGGCGGGCCTCAACGCCGCCCGGGCCTGCGGGGGCGGCGAGCCGATCGTCTTCAGCCGCGCCAATTCTTACCTCGGTGTGATGATCGACGATCTCGTCACGCGGGGCGTCACCGAGCCCTACCGCATGTTCACCTCGCGGGCCGAGTTCCGGTTGACCCTGCGGGCCGACAATGCCGACCAGCGTTTGACCCCGCTTGGACTCGACCTCGGCTGCGTCGGGTCGGCCCGGGCAGGGCGGTTCGGTGCCAAGCTCGCTGCCCTGGATGCTGCCCGCGCCCTGATGCACCGGCTGACCGCAACGCCCAACGAGGCGGCACGGCACGGCATGGCAGTGAGCCAGGACGGCTTGCGCCGTTCGGCCTTCGGCCTCCTGTCCTACCCGTCCGTCGAATGGGAGATGCTCGAGTCCTTATGGCCTGAGGTGCGACAGGTGCCGGCCGCCGTCCGTCCGCAAGTCGAGGCCGACGCCTGTTACGCGGTCTATCTCGACCGGCAGGATGCCGACATCGCCCGCACCGAGCGCGAGCTCGACTGCCCTCTGCCAGCTGGTCTCGATTATGCCGTCATCCCTGGTCTGTCGCGCGAATTGTCCGACAAGCTGTCCGCCGCGAGACCGATGACGTTAGGACAGGCGCAAAGGCTGGAAGGCATGACGCCTGCCGCGCTGACGGTGCTGTTGGCCCACGCCGGCCGGTCGGACCGATCCACCCAGGCAGCCGCCTGATGCGGCCGGCGCAAAGATCGAAGTCGGGCCAGAATGATGCGCAGACCAATCGTGACCACGGCTTGCAGCTGATGGACGTTTCACGTGAAACGGCTGCTCGTTTCGATGTCTATGTCGAGCTGCTGCAGCGTTGGCAGGGCGTGAAGAACCTTGTCGGGGCCGCGACCCTGCCGGAAGTCTGGACCCGGCATGTGGCGGATTCGTTTCAGCTGGTGGGTCTTGGTGGCGCCGCATGCCGGTGGGCCGACATCGGCTCCGGGGCCGGGTTCCCCGGTCTGGTAATCGGCATCGCGTTGCGGGAGCGGCCCAACGCCCATGTCCATCTGATCGAAGCCAATAACCGCAAGGCCGCCTTCCTGCGTGAGGTGGCACGCGAAACCGGAGCCCCGGTGACGGTGCATGCCCGGCGCATCGAAGATGTCATCCCCGAGCTCGACAATATCGAGGTGTTGACCGCCCGTGCCCTGGCGCCGCTGCCGCAACTCCTGCTGTGGGGCAAAAGACTCATCGAAGCGGGGACGCTCGGCTTGTTCCTGAAAGGCGGCGACGCCGAACACGAATCAGCTACGGTGCGAGACGATCCCGCCTATGCGGTCGAGCTGCTCCCGAGCTTGACCCAGGCCGAGGCCCGCATCGTGCGGATCAAGGCTGTCGGAACATCGGTCGTCAACGAGGCAAGGAGTGGTCATGCTGGGTGAAGGAACAGGACCACGCGTCCTGGTCTTGGCCAACCAGAAGGGCGGCGTCGGCAAGACCACGACGGCCATCAATCTCGGTACGGCGCTGGCCGCCATCGGCGAAAAGGTTCTGCTGATCGACCTCGATCCGCAGGGCAATGCCTCAACGGGGCTCGGCATCGACCGTCGCAGCCGGACCCGCTCGACCTATCATGTGTTGATTGGCGAAGAGCGGCTGGCCGACGTGACGCGCGCGACCGCGGTGCCGAACCTGCATGTGGCGCCCTCTACCATGGACCTGCTCGGCGTCGATCTCGAGATCGCCTCCCACAAGGATCGCACCTTCAAGCTGCGCAACGCGCTGCGGGTCCTGGCCAACCCCGCCCCGGGGGAGGCCAACCCCGGCTTCACCTATGTGCTGGTCGATTGCCCGCCGTCGCTCAACCTGCTTACCGTCAATGCTCTCGCGGCATCCGACAGCGTGGTGGTGCCTCTGCAATGCGAGTTCTTTGCCCTGGAAGGGCTGTCTCAGTTGCTGGCGACCGTCGAGCAGGTTCGCCGCAGCCTGAATCAGGCACTGTCGATCCACGGCATCCTGCTCACCATGTTCGATCCCCGCAACAATCTGGCAGCCCAGGTGGTAGCCGATGTGCGCGAGTTCATGGGCGACAAGGTGTATGACACCGTCATCCCGCGCAACGTGCGGGTGTCGGAAGCGCCGTCGCATGGCAAGCCGGTGCTGCTGTACGACCTGAAATGCGCCGGCAGTCAGGCCTACCTGAAGCTCGCCTCGGAGGTAATCCAGCGCGAACGTCAGTTGCAGGCCGCCTGAGATGGCCGAAGACGCTCCCCGACCCCGCCTCGGGCGTGGCCTCGCGGCCTTGCTGGCCGACACCTCGGCCCAGATGCCTGCCCTGGTCGAAAACACACGGGATCGCGCGCGGCTTCCCGTCAGCGCACTCGAACCGAACCCCCGCAACCCGCGTCACGACTTCGATGCGGCGGAACTCGACGACCTCGCGGGCTCGATCCGCGAAAAAGGCATTCTGCAGCCCATCATTGTGCGTCCCTCGGCCGGCGCCCATGACCGCTACGAGATTATTGCAGGCGAGCGCCGCTGGCGTGCCGCCCAGCTGGCCGGGCTCAATGAGGTGCCGGTAATCGTGGTGGCGGCCAGCGATGGCGAAGCGCTGGAGCTCGCCATCATCGAGAACGTGCAGCGCACCGACCTCAACGCTATCGAGGAAGCGCGCGGCTACGAGCGCCTGAGCCACGAGTTCGGTTATTCGCAAAGCGACCTCGCCCGCATCATCGGCAAGAGCCGCAGCCATGTGGCCAATACGGTGCGACTGCTCAAGCTGCCGGAGCCGGTCAGCCGCATGGTCTCGGCAGGGCAGATCACGGCTGGCCATGCGCGGGCGCTGCTGGCCTTCGACGACCCTGAGGCGGTCGCCCGCCGCGTGGTGCAGCGCGGCCTCAACGTGCGTGAGGTCGAGCAACTTGCGCAGCGGCAGGCCGAGAAGCGGGCCGGGCACGGGGTAGACGTCATCCCGCCGAAGCCCGCGCGCCGCAGCGGCGAGGCTGTGGCCGTGGCCGAGGAGCTCAGCACCCTGCTGGGCCTTGCGGTGACGCTCGACCACCGGGGCGGCGGCGGCGAACTGCGCATCCGCTACAACACGCTCGAGCAGCTGCACGGGCTGTGCCGCCAGTTGCGCTCCTGACGGCTGCGGCTTAGCCTGAGCTGGCGCCACCGGGGCGCCATAAGTGTGGAGTGCGAAGGCGCATGCCGGACGCCGAAGGGCATCCCGAGCGCGACGAGATGGATCTGGGCGCGATCTTGTCGGCCCTCGCTGACCCGTTGCGGCGCAAGGTGATCTACGATCTCATCCATTGTCCGCACGGTCATGAGCGCACCTGCGTCTCCTTCGCGCTGCCAGTCAGCAAGGCGTCGCTGACCCATCATTTCCGCGTGCTGCGGGAAGCGGGCCTGATCCGTCAGGAGAACCGCGGCAACAGCCGCGCCGCCACTCTGCGCCGCGTCGATCTCGACATGCGCTTTCCCGGCCTCCTGGCCCTGGTGGCCGACAACAAATCCTGAACGAGAGTTCCAGCATGACCACCCAGCACCGCACCGGCGGAGAGATCCTGGTCGCCCAACTGATCCGGCAGGGGGTCGAACATGTATTCTGCGTGCCGGGCGAAAGCTATCTCGCGGTGCTGGATGCCCTGCACGATACCACCATCGCCCTGACGGTCTGTCGGCAAGAGGCGGGTGCCGCCATGATGGCCGATGCGGTGGCACGGCTGAGCGGCCGGCCCGGCATCGCCATGGTGACACGCGGGCCGGGCGCCACCAACGCCGCCCATGCGATCCATGTCGCCCAGCACGATTCCGTGCCGCTCATCCTGTTCGTCGGCCAGATCGAGCGGTCGATGCGGGGCAGGGGGGCCTTCCAGGAGCTCGACTATCCGGCCGTGTTCGGTGCCATGGCGAAATGGGTGGTGGAGATCGACGAGGCTGCCCGCATCCCGGAGCTCGTGTCGCGCGCCTTCCATGTGGCGCTGCAGGGTCGGCCCGGTCCGGTGGTGATCGCCCTGCCGGAGGATATGCTGACCGAGGCCGCCGCGGTGGCGGACGCACCCACCGTTGAACCGGTGCCGACTTGGCCGGGCCTGACCCAGATGGCCGAGCTGCAGAAGCTGCTCTGGAAAGCCGAGCGGCCGGTTCTGGTCCTGGGCGGCACAGGCTGGACCGACAAGGCGCGCGCCGGCGTGGCGCGGTTCGCTGAGCGCTTCGCCCTGCCGGTCGCGACCTCGTTCCGCCGGGCCGACCTGATCGATGCCGACCATCCGGGCGCCGCAGGCGAGATCGGCCTCGGGCCGAACCCCGCCCTGAAGGCGTTGATCGAGGCGGCCGACCTCGTCATCCTGTTGGGGGCCCGCATGGCCGAGGTGCCGTCGCAGGCCTATACGCTGATGGGCATCCCGGCAGGGCCGCAGGCGATCGTCCATATCCATCCCGATCCGGGCGAACTCGGCCGCGTGTACCATCCGACGCTTGGCATCCTGGCGAGCCCTGCGGCCTTTGCGGCGAGCCTCGAGAGCCTGCAACCACCCCAGGTGTTGCCTTGGGCCGAGGCGACTGCCGCGGCGCACTCGGCCTACCAGGGGTGGAGCGAGGCCGCGCCCCGGCCGGCGCCGGGTCCTGTCGACATGGCGGCCGTGCTGGCCTGGTTGCGAGACCACCTGCCCGACGATGCCGTGGTGACCAACGGCGCCGGCAATTACGCCATCTGGGTCGGCCGCTTCATGCGGTTCACCGGCGCGCGCCGGCAATTGGCGCCGACCTCCGGCTCGATGGGATATGGGGTGCCGGCCGCCATCGGGGCGCAGCGCCTCGCTCCCGACCGCACCGTGGTGGCTTTCGCGGGCGACGGCTGCTTCCTGATGAATGGGCAGGAATTCGCAACAGCCGTGCAATACGGCCTGCCGGTGGTGTTCATCGTGGTCGACAACGGCATGTATGGCACGATCCGCATGCACCAGGAGCGCGCTTACCCGGCCCGCGTTTCAGGCACCGCGTTGCGCAACCCGGATTTCGCCGCCTATGCGCGCGCCTTCGGCGGCCATGGCGAAACGGTGGCGCGGACAGCCGATTTCGCCGGAGCCTTCGAGCGATGCCTCGCGTCCGGTCAACCGGCCATCATCCACATGGAGGTCGATCCGGAAGCCCTGACGCCGGGCCGCACCTTGTCGGAGGTGCGGCAGGACGGCGAGGCTGCGCGGCAGGCCTGATCGACCAGGCTCGCGCCATCAGAGGTCCGGCAAGGCGTTCAGCATCGCCATGGCGGCCGCTGGATTGTGCGGCTTATGGCCCGCAATCATAAAGACGAAGACGTCATGTGGCGCCTTGCGGGGCTGTTTCGGCGAAACAGGCTCGAAATCCTCGGGAACGCTGCCCCCTGCATAGGTTGCGGCGCGCGTGGCCCAGCGCTCCAGCGTCTCGACCGGATAGCCGGTCGCGCAATCCTGGGTCGTGTTCTGCAGGCGCGCATAGGCGAAGGGCGCCGTCAGATCCGGGATCTGTGGGAAATCCGGGTGGTCGGTCAGGGCTGTGGCGACCCCATAATGTCGTAGCAGGTCGATAAAGGCCGGGACCCGAAAGCTCGGGTGGCGCACTTCGACGACATGACGCAGCGTGACGCCGCCGTCGTGAGACTGCGGCAACAGCGCCAGGAAGGCCGCGAAATCGTCGGGGTCGAAGGTTTTGGTCGGCAGGCACTGCCAGTTGATCGGACCGAGTTTGGCACCGAGGCGTGTCACGCCTCCGGTGATGAAACGCTCCATCGAGGCGCCGGCCTCCGCCAGCACGCGCCGGTTCGTCGTGAAGCGCGGGCCTTTCACGGCGAAGACGAAACCATCCGGGGCTTCGTCGCGCCAGCGCTCGAAGCTTTCGGGCTTCTGGGCGCCGTAATAGGTGCCGTTGATCTCGATGGCCGTTAACTGCCGGCTGGCGAAGCCAAGCTCCTTCGCATGGGTCAGGCCCTTCGGGTAGAACACCCCGCGCCAGGGCGCGAAGGTCCAGCCGCCGATCCCGACCCGGATCGTGCCGGGCTTGGCCGCTATTCTACCAGCCAGCCGGGTCCATCAACCACTCGCCGAGGCCACGCGGCTGAGGCGCATAGCTCATCACCGGGCGCAGGTAGAAGCCCTGACCATCGGCCGCATAGACCGGCTGTGCGGAACGATGGCGCGCCTGTGTTGAGGTCGCATAGGCCAAGGTGCCGTGATTGGCCCGTGCGGCGCTCAGCATGCGGGCTCGGGGTAGCGGGCGCCCATCCGCGTAAACCCGCTGCGGGGCCGGCGCGGTGCCGTTGATGGCGATCTGGGCACCTTCCTGCCGCACCATCTGGTAGAGGGCGGCCGCGTTTTCCGGCGCCAGGCGGATGCAGCCATGCGACGCCGGTTGACCGAGCGCCCCGACCGCGTAGGTGCCATGGATCGCGTAGCCACCCTTGAAGAAGATCGAGTGAGGCATCGGCGAGTTATGGTACTTGTGCGAGCGGTGCATTGCCTCGAGACGCTGGACCCCATAGGTGCCACGCGGCGTGTTGAAGCCCGTGCGGGCGGACGAGATCGGCCACAGGTAGTCGCCCGATGCCGAACTGACCCGCATGGTCTGCGATCCGAGGTCGACGGCGATCCTCACGCGGGCTTCCGCCCCGCCCATGAGAGTCAGCAGGCCGCAGAGGGCAGCCAGAATCGTGACGACGGCGATACGCATCCGGTCGACCTTACTGAGAGTGGGGCTTGAGTGTCCCCGAGCATCCGGGTTTATGGGACGGGCGTAAACCGGCGTCTGCAAACAAGGTTGACGGACTGGCTTGCCGCGCCAACCGGATGGAGGCACCGTCCATGCCGCTCGACGTCGTCGACCTGCGCACCTTCTACGCCGCCCCGCTCGGTCGCCTGGCGCAGCGCAGCCTCGCGGCAGTGGTGCGCCATTGGTGGCGTGACACCACCGGACTGACCGTGATGGGCTGCGGCTTCGCGCTGCCGTATCTCGACCTGTTCCGCGACGAGGCGATGCGGACACTGGCCTTCATGCCGGCCGAACAGGGCGTGGTGCATTGGCCACCGCAGGGCAGCCACCCGATTTCGGCGGCGGCGCTGATCGAGCCGGACCTGTTGCCGCTGCCCGACGGTTCGGTCGACCGGGTGCTGCTGGTCCACCTGCTCGAGGTGACGGACCATCCGCGCGACGTTCTCGACGAGGTGTGGCGGGTGCTGGCCCCGGCCGGGCGGCTGATCGTGGTGGCGCCGAACCGGCGCGGCTGGTGGGCCAGCGTCGACACGACGCCGTTTGGCCACGGCCAGCCTTTTTCGCGCGGTCAACTGGGCCGCGTGCTGCGCGACAGTTTGTTCTCGCCGGAGCGCCTCAGCGAGATCCTGTATATCCCGCCGTTCGAGCGGCAGACGACGCTTCGCATGGCGCCGGTGTTCGAGCGCATCGGCGGACGTTTGGCGCTGCCGGGCGCCGGCCTGCTGGTGCAAGAAGCCTCGAAGCAACTTTACCGGCCGATCCTGCTGCGCAAGGCGGCCCGCCGCACCCTGCCGCGCCTGCATCCCGCCCTGGCACCGGCCGGCTTGCGCCGGCGCCAAGGCGATGGGCCTTAGCGCCAGTCCCCCAGAACCGCCTGGATGACCGCAAGGGCCGCCACGGCTGCCGTATCGGCCCGCAGGATGCGAGGCCCGAGCGAGATCCGGATGGCCTGGGGCAGGCGCTCGAGCGCCGCCCGCTCGCGGGGGTCGAAGCCGCCCTCGGGGCCGATCACCAGCGCCAGCGTGGTCATGGCAGGGCCCGACGGAAGCCCGGCCCGCAAGGCCGCGATGGCGTCGGCCACCGGCGCGTCCTCGTCGCAGAACACCAGCAGCCGGTCGTCCGGCCAGTCCGCCAACCAGGCGTCGAGGCGGAGCGGGTCGCGCACCTCGGGCAAATGCAGGATGCCGCATTGTTCCGCCGCCTCTACCACGTTGGCCCGCATGCGGTCGCCATTGATGCGGGCCACCTGGGTGCGCTGGGTGAGGAGCGGTTGCAGCACGCCGGCCCCCATTTCGACGGCCTTCCCCACCATATAGTCGAGCCGCGCGTGTTTCAGCGGCGCGAAGCCGTAGACGAGGCTTGGCGCCGGTGGCTGCGGGCGAAGCTGTTCCTGCGGCCGCAGTACGGCGGCTTTGCCGCTGAGCGCCAACGTCGTGCGCCATTCGCCATCCCGCCCGTTGAACGCCAGCACGCCGGCTTCCGGGCCGAGGCGCAGCACGTTGCGAAGGTAATTGGTTTGCGGCTTGTCGAGCGCCACATCCGCGGCTGCGGCCAGGGGGGCATCGACAAACAGGCGGGGCGCGGTGAAATCGTAACGGGGCATCGGGCAGGCTCGTGGCAGGCGTGACACGGATGCAACAGGGCCGGCGTCGTTGCAAGGCCCGTCCCGAAAGTCACGAAGCCGCCGCACTTTTGCAGGAACCGTGTTCGCCATACCACGCGACCGTCCCGTTCGCCCCAGCAAAGGAATCGTGGCGCATGAAGGTTTCGCCGGCACCCCAGGCTTCGATCGTTGCCAGTCTGTCGCGTCCGCTGTTCGCTGTCGTCCTGGCCGCGCTCGCCGGATCCTCCGTGGCCACGATGGCTCATGCCGACTGCCAGGTGGACGTCAACGCCATCATGAAGCGCCGCATGGATGCCGTCGCAGCCATCAACACGACCGCGAAGAAGAACGGCGGCAAGCTCGATCCCGTCGCGGCCTGTCCCCAGTTGCGGACCCTGGCGTCGATCGAAGGGGAAGCCAGCGCTTATTTCACCAAGAATGGCGAATGGTGCAACCTGCCGCCCGATTTCGCGCAGAAGATGTCCGAGGCCCACGCCAAGACGGCCGGCTTCGCCACCAAGGCCTGCATGGTTGCGGTGAAGATGAAGCAGATGAAGCAGCAGGAGGCCCAGCAGGCCGTGGAGGCTGCGCCGAAGTTGCCGGCCGGGCCGCTCTGATCCGCCCGCCCCGCGGTGTTCTCCGACGATGACGCAGCAAACGGCCGGCAGCCTTCCTGACACCACGGCGCCGTGGCTGCTCCGCCTTTGGCCGCGCGCCTGGTGGCCCTATGCACAATTGGCCCGCATCGACCGGCCGATCGGCTGGCAATTGCTGGTGCTGCCTTGCTGGTGGGGCGCCACCCTGGCGGCCGATGCAGCGCGGACGCTGCCGCGTCTCGACCATCTCGGATTGTTCTTGCTCGGCTCCATCGCAATGCGCGGGGCCGGCTCGACCTTCAACGACATCGTTGATCGCGACCTCGACCGGCAGGTGGAGCGGACCCGCAGCCGTCCCGTGGCGAGCCGGCAGGTGTCGGTTGCGCGGGCGACGGCCTTTCTGGTGACGCAGGCCCTGATCGGGGCGCTGGTGTTGTTCAGCCTGAACGGCTTCAGCATCCTGCTCGGCCTCGCCTCGCTGCTGGTGGTGGCCCTATATCCTTTCGCCAAACGGGTCACCCACTGGCCCCAGGCAGTGCTCGGCCTTGCCTTTGCCTATGGGGCGCTGATGGGTTGGGCGGCCTTCATGGGCAGCTTGGCGGCCCCGCCGCTGTGGCTTTACGCGGCCGCGATCTTTTGGACGATCGGCTACGATACGATCTACGCCCTGCAAGATACGCGGGACGATGCGATCGTGGGGATCGGTTCGACCGCTTTGTTCTTCGGCGATCAGGTGCGGGCCGGTGTTGGCGGGCTTTATGGCGTCGCCGCCGGAGCGGCGATGCTGGCCGTGTGGACCGCCGGGCTCGGCTGGGCCGCCTATCTGGGCTGGGCCGCCTTTGCGATGCATTGCGGCTGGCAGGTGTTGCGCATCGACCCGAGCGTGCCCGGGCGGCCGCTCGGCCTGTTCCGCTCCAATCGCTGGGCGGGCGTGCTGTTATGGGCGGGCCTGTTGCTCGACGCCGCGCTGCGGGCCGTCTGAGCCGCGGACGATCGCCTGCATTTGAACGATCGACTTAAACGGCTTGCAGAGACTCCTGGACTAGCGTCGCACACGTTCAGAAGGGGACCGCCATGACCGACAACACGCTCGACACCGCCTTCGGGGAACTGCTCCACCTCAATCTGCTGGAGGAGTTCAAGACGCAAGGCGGCGTGTGGACGCGCGAGCGTCTCGCCAAGGCCTACGAACAGGCGCTCGCCAATACCATGCTGGATGGGGCTCCCGCGCCCGCCAAGGGCAGCCTGGAGGCAGCCATCCTCGGCATCGACGTGCGTCCGTCGGCGGGACCGGACGGCGCACCCCGATAGGTCACGGCTCGAGCGTCGAGTCCCAGTACAGGTAATCCAGCCAGGTTTCGTGCAGGTTGTCTGGAACGCGCTGGCGCCGGGCCACAGCATCGAGCTGGGCGGGCGTCGGCTCATAGGGCGGGTGCATCAGCGTCAGACCCGACTGTTTCAAGGTCTTGTCGGCCTTTTGCAGGTTATGCCTGGCGCAACAGGTCACGATGTTGGTCCAGCACGTCGTGCCGCCCTTCGACTTCGGTGTGACGTGGTCGAAGGTGAGATTGGTGCTGTCGTCCGGCTTGCCGCAATATTGGCACCGGAACCCATCGCGCAGAAACACGTGGTAACGCGTGAAGGAAATGCGCTTGCGACGATGATAGCTCTTCAGCGACACCACCGAGGGGATCGCGAAAGCCTGCGATGCGGAGCGGACCTCGACATCATAACAGGATACCTGGTGGACCCTGCCCTGCAGAACCGCCACGAGAGCGTCCTGCCAGGTCCAGACCGACAAGGGCCCCCAGCTGAGGGGCTGCATGTCGGCGTTCAGCACCAGGGTGCAAAGGTCGGGGATGGGTTTATGAAATCCCATGAGACCTCCTGGAAGCCAATCCTTGGCACCATTCAGCCTCGTCGATCCGCTTGCAGCCGCCGTGCCTCACCCCATCACCCTCCCGCGACGAGGGTGGGGCAGGGACCCCGGAGGAGACGGCCTTCGGAATAGCGTCACGTGTCCGCCTTTCGACCAGGGCCCTGGACAGCGCAAGGGCCTTCCACGACCGATAGTCTACACAGGCTGTGACGGGATTGTGAAGAGCCTAAACGGCTTGCCCGGTCAGGCCCTTGGCCGCAGCCTTAACGGGCGCGGCCGCATCTTCAGCGGGTGGGGATCGGGGTTTCGCCGCGATAATCGTAGAACCCGCGCTGCGTCTTGCGGCCGAGCCAGCCAGCCTCGACATATTTGACCAGAAGCGGGCACGGCCGGTATTTCGAATCCGCCAAGCCTTCGTGGAGCACCTGCATCACGGCCAGACAGGTGTCGAGGCCGATGAAATCGGCAAGCTGCAGCGGGCCCATGGGATGATTGGCGCCGAGCCGCATCGCCGTGTCGATGGCATCAACCGAGCCGATGCCCTCATGCAGGGTGTAGACGGCCTCGTTGATCATCGGCAGCAGGATGCGATTGACGATAAAGGCCGGGAAATCCTCCGACACGGTGGCGGTCTTGCCCAGGGCCGCGATGAAGGCCAGCGCGGCCGTAAACGTGTCGGCCTCGGTCTGAATGCCACGGATGAGCTCGACGAGCTGCATGCGCGGTACCGGATTCATGAAGTGGATGCCGATGAAGCGCTCCGGCCGGTCGGTCACGGATGCCAGGCGGGTGATCGAGATCGACGACGTGTTGGAGGCGAGCAGAGCGCCGGGCTTGATGGCCGAACAAAGGTCGGCGAAGAGCTTGCGCTTGGCGGGCTCGTTCTCGGTCGCGGCCTCGATCACCAGGTCGCAGTCGCCGAGACCCGTGTAGTCGACCGCCGTGCGGATGCGGGCCAAGGCGTCGCGGCGCTGGTCTTCGGCGAGCTGGCCCTTCTGGACCGCGCGGGCCAGGTTGCCGCCGATGGTAGCGAGCCCCGCCTGCAGGTGCTCGTCCGACAGGTCGTTGAGCACCACCGGAAAACCGGCTGTGGCCGCCACCTGAGCGATGCCACATCCCATCTGGCCGGCACCCACCACACCGAGCGTCTCGATCATGGGTTTGCCTCCGTTCTGGCCGGTCGCGATCAAAGCTCCTTGGCGAGCTCAGGCAGGATCTGGAACAGGTCGCCCACGAGGCCATAATCGGCCACCTGGAAGATCGGCGCTTCCTCGTCCTTGTTGATGGCGACGATGACCTTGGAGTCCTTCATCCCGGCCAGGTGCTGGATGGCGCCCGAGATGCCGCAAGCGATGTAGAGATCGGGCGCCACCACCTTGCCGGTCTGCCCGACCTGCCAGTCATTCGGCGCATAGCCGGCATCGACCGCGGCGCGCGACGCCCCCATGGCGGCCCCGAGCTTGTCGGCGAGTGGCTCCACATAGGCGGTGAAATTCTCGCGGCTGCCGATGGCGCGGCCACCGGAAACGATGATCTTCGCCGACGTCAGTTCGGGCCGCTCGGAGGTGGCGAGCGCCTCGCTGGTGAAGCGCGACAGGTCTGGGTCGACCGCGGCTGCCAGCGTTTCGATCGGGGCGACGGCGCCGCCCTCGCCGGTGGCCGGGAAGCCGGCGGTCCGGACCGTGATGACCTTCGTGGCATCGCGGGTCTGCACCGTCTGCACGGCATTGCCGGCATAGATCGGTCGCTCGAAGGTGTCGGCCGACACCACCTTGGTGATCTCGGACAGCTGCATCACATCGAGCAGCGCCGCGACGCGCGGCATGATGTTCTTGGTGGTCACGGTGGCGGGCGCCACCAGGGTCGGGTGATGATCGGCCAGCTTGACCAGCAGCGCCGCCACCGGCTCGGCCAGCGCATGTTCGGTGCCGGCTTCGGCCACATGCACCTTCTCGATGCCGTCGAGCTTGGCCATCGCTTCGGCCGCAGCCGCGGCGCCCGCACCGATTACGAGCCCGTGCACCGGCGCGCCCATCTGCCGGGCAGCCGTCAGCGCGCGCGCCGTCACGTCGTTGAGGTGGCCGTCCTTTTGTTCGGCGAGAAGAAGCGTGGTCACGACAGAACTCCTGCTTCGGTCTTCAGCTTGGCGACGAGTTCGGCCACCGACCCCACCTTGATGCCGCCCTTGCGCCCGGCGGGCTCGACGGTCTTCAGCACCGTCAGGCGCGGCGTCACGTCGACGCCGAAGGCTTCGGGAGCCTGTTCGGCGATGGGCTTCTTCTTGGCCTTCATGATGTTCGGCAGGCTGGCGTAACGCGGCTCGTTGAGGCGCAGGTCGGTGGTGACGATGGCCGGCAAGGTCAGCGACACGGTCTGCGAGCCACCGTCGACCTCGCGCGTCACGCTGGCCTGTCCGCCATCGATGACGATCTTCGACGCGAAGGTGCCCTGGCCCCAGCCAAGCAGCGCCGCCAACATCTGGCCGGTCTGGTTGCAATCGTCGTCGATGGCCTGCTTGCCGAGGATGATCAGGCCGGGCTGCTCGGCATCGGCCACGCCCTTCAGGATCTTGGCGACCGCCAAAGGCTCGACGACGCCGTCCACCTTGATGTGGATGCCGCGGTCGGCCCCCATGGCAAGCCCGGTGCGCAACGTTTCGACCGCCTGGGCCGGGCCGATCGACACCACCACCACCTCGGTGGCGGCCCCGGCTTCCTTCTGGCGCAGCGCCTCCTCGACGGCGATCTCGTCGAAGGGGTTCATGGACATCTTCACGTTGGCAAGGTCGACGCCCGACCCGTCCGGCTTGACGCGGATCTTCACGTTATAGTCGACGACCCGCTTCACGGGGACCAGGATCTTCATCGCGACGAAGGCTTTCGGCGAGGCGCCCGCAGGCGCTTAAACGTGACCTGCACTGGTAATAGTGGCCCTGGGGCAAGTCAACGCGAGCCCGGGTGAGGCTTCACGAAGCTGGCGCGCAGGGCCATATCGCTGACTGCTCCATGGTCCCGGCTTCAGTACGGGAAGAGCTTTGTGCGGCTGCCTGGATCAAGTCGGCAGGGACGCCTTTCTCGGCCGTCCACGCAAGCCCATCGCGGCAAGCCCGACAAGGGCTACGCCAAACAAGGGAGCAGAGGATGGGAGGGGGACGGTGCTGGGAAGATCAGCGGCAGCCAGGCTGGCGGAGACGCACCCTGAGCAGCCGAACGAGACATAATCCGGCTCAGCCTGAACCAGGGCGAAATCTCCCAGGTGGCCCCTCGCGAAATCAAACGTGAGAGTACGCTCATAGCCTACAGCATACGAGGAGAGAACAAATCCCGAAAGGGTCGCTCCATTCTGGTAAACTGCAACGACGTTGGAAAAGAAGTCCGCTGGAAAGGAATAGCGCCCAGCGTGAAGGGAGAAGTCTGAAATCTCGTAGCCGGACCCGACAGATGTGATGGTTGCAGAACCTTTGGCCGGGAAGTCACTGACTGAGACATTGCTTATCTGGCCATCGGTGACGAAATAGTTGCTGCTGATCATAAAATCGATGTCGAACGTAGCCGCCTGAACTGCGGTGCTCGAAACTACGAGAGTAGAAGCGAACATCAGTCCTGAGATCGTTGGTCCAACCCGCATGCGTCACACTCCATCACGCCAGTTAGCCTGGCGTCGCGGGCTCTTATCCTTAATCTATGTGAAAAGGCAACATTTGGCGTGATTGAGCCGAGACGGTATCGAGAGTGTTACCTTAATCAGGGGTCGGGGTGGCCCAGAGCGGGGGGTGCTCTGGAGCCGAGAGCCAAGGCGCCGCGCCTTTCAGTGGATGGGTTGCGACCTTTTGCGCGTGTCCCGCGGTGATGGTCGTCTTGAACCAGTGCCGATCGGTGGCGATGCGAGCGACGTTGTTCCGGTCAGGACCTGCGTTGACACACAGATCACGGCCTCGATCCTGCCGGAGCTCCAGGACACCCGTGGCTAAGGGGTTTTCGCCAAAACCAAGCGATGCGCCTCGACGAAACGCCAGAATCGCAATCTGACCACAACGCGCATCGCGTTCAGGCGATCGGCAAGCGTTCTCACCTGATCGCTTCTCCGGGCGGCCAGGAGGGCCAATGGTAGAGACAGCACCACCACCCAGGCACGCAGGAGCCAGGTGAGCGGGAAACCCTGGCGCTCACGCGCAAGCAGGAAACTTTCCCGCATCAAGCGGCGCCATTTGCGATGCAATTCGTCGGGCGTGCGGCGGGCTGGATGTCCCATGCGGGCGGCTGGTTCATAAAGCCATGTGTACCCCAGGACCGCGGCCCGCTGACCCCATTCACGGTCTTCCGAGACACCGGAGCGGAAGCCGCCGACCTGGTCGAAGACAGCGCGGGTCGTGAACATGTTGGCCGTGACAGAAAACCGCTCGTCCCGAATGTAGCGTGCGTTGTTGAACGCGAAGATGCGCTCGAACGCTTCGGTCGGGGTCAGCGCGTCTTCGTCGTCGACCGTGACATCGACGCGTCCGCCGACAAGCGTGGAGCGGGATAGAGCCCGAATGCCGGCCTGGAGCCATCCCGGTTCCGGCCTGCAGTCGGAATCGATGAAGGCCAGAAGGGGGGATCGTGAGGCTTCGACGCCGCCGTTGCGAGCCGGAGCCGCGCCTTGCTCGACCACGTCGATCAAACGTGTGTTCGGTCGATCGCAGATCTCGACGAGGGCAACGCGATCGCAGCTCGAATTGTTGTCCGCGACGACGATCTCGAAAGCGTCGTCCACCACCTGACGTCCAAGCAGATCGAGGCAGATCGCGAGGTTTTCCAGGTCGTTGTAGTGGGGAACGACGATGGAGATCGTCGCTGCCGGCGAGGGTTGTTGAAGCATGAGGCGACCTTATGTGGCCGACAAGGTTTGAGCCTCCTGAGACCCGGGGAACGTCAGACCCTTTGTGGTCTCCAGCAGGGCCAGCCCTTCGTCTTTCTTGCCAAGCGCGATCAATGTCGCGGCAAGGTGGAAACGCACCTGAGGATTGGGGCTTTGACTCGCGTTGATGCGGTTCAGAAGGTCCTTGGCTTCCTCGAAGCGACCGAGGCGATAGTCAAGCCAAGCGATCGTATCCACGATATCGGCGTTGGGGCTTGTTTCTCCACCATTCAACGCAGAGCGTACTTGCGCGAGTGCCTCTGTGTCTTTCGGCGTCAGATCGGCCAGCAGGCTCGCATAATTGTTTGCGGCGTCAAGCGACGTCGGATCGCTGTCGTAGGCGGCTTTGTAGAAGCCCTGCGCTTCCGCACTGTTTCCGGCACTCAACGCGATCCAACCCTTCAGGTTGGCCATCGCCGACGCGGATGCTCCCGCCGCAAGTCCGGCATCGGCGACCTGTTTCGCGTCTTCGAACGCGCGGCGAGGGACCAGGTTCTGAACGTAAAGCGTATAGGGTTCGGCTTGCTTGGGTTCCAGGCGTGCGAGCTGCTGGTAGGCTTCCTTTTCGCCGCTGTAATTCCCCACCCTGTCTTGCAGCGTGACCAACGCGGCCCAAGCCTGCTGCTGCATTTTACCTTTCAGCGACGGCACAAGTCCCAACAAGGTCGTGACGGCGGCGGGCGCCTGCCCGGCCGCCAGGCTGGCGCGCATGAAGTCCCCCGGCAGACGCGTGTTTTGGGACGGATCAGCGGTCAGTGCGGCTTGGTAATTCTTTGCGGCCTCGGCGAAGTTGCCCCGAGTGTTCTGCAACTCTCCTTCGAGGATCATGGCAGTCAGAGCGCCGTCGGGAAGCGCCCGGATGCGGTCGATCGATCGCTCCGCCGCAACCCAATCCTTGCGTTCCAATCCAAATTCCGCATCCACGGCCCATATGGCCGGCGATTGCGGATGCTGAAGCGTCAGCCGCGTGATGATGTCTCGCGCTCCCGTGCGATCTCCAGCCGTGGCGAGAAACGCCGCGAGCTGGATCTGGGCTCCATCATCACCCGGGATCACTGCGACGGCGCGCTTCATGGCGTCGATGCTCATGGCCGTCTTGCCTTGCAGCAGATAGGCGCTGGCCAGCATCTGGAAGGCATGGCCGTTCACCGGGTCTTGTCGCACAACACTTTCGAGGTCCGTCACCGCGGATGCGACCCGACCGGAGCGCATCTGCATGTCGGCGCGCACCAGCAAGGCACTCTTGTTTTGCGGATCGGACTGCAACACCGTACCAAGCTGCGCCAGCGCAAGTGAACTCTGTCCGGCAGCCGAGTCGACCCGGGCGAGCGCGATGCGGATCTGGTCGGCTTGCGGTCCGGTGCCCAAGCGCGCGATAGCCTTCTCGAGCACCGCCCGGCTTTGCTCAAGCTCATTCTCGCCCTGCAGGAATCCGGCAAGGGCCAGATCATAGGTCCCCGTGCTGGGGGTGCCGGCAATCAGCTTGTTGAGGTAAGTCTCGACGTCCTGCGACGGTGCTTGAGCGGCCAGAAACTTGATGAACGCCAGTTGCAGATCCTGGTTCGTGGGATCGGCAGCGACGGCTGCTTGCAGACTCGCCACCGCTTCGGCGGACTTTCCGGTTTGGGCCTGCAGTTGCGCGAGAGCGACCTGCAGTGCCACGTTGCGCGGCGCCGTGCGCACAATGGACCGAAGGGCTTCGATCGCCTTATCGGGCTGGTTCGCCGTTAGCAGGGCGGCAGCCTCGACCTGCCGGAGCTGGATGCTATCCGGATGTTTGGCGAGGCCCCGATTGACATAGGCCAGGGCTGCGGCACTGTCCTCAGACTTAAGGGCCAGGGTTGCGAGAACTGAAAGCGCCCTTGCATTGGACGCATCCTTTTGAAGCGACGCCACTGCGTCAGCACGGGATGGTGCGGTTTGATTCTGCTGCGCATAGATGTCGGCACGAAGCGCGAGAGCATCTGCGTTGTCGGGGAAGCTTCCCAATGTCGTGTTGACCCGACCGAGCGCGTCACTCAAGCGGGCCGATTCGATCAGGATTTCGATGACGTGGAGCTGAGCCTCCAGGAGGCGTGCGTCCGGTGCGGCTGCGCGAAGATAATGCGGCACCGACGCCTGGATGTCGCCTTCGGCTTCTTCGATCTTGGCCAGGCTCAGGTTGGCCTGCGGATCGGCCGGGCGAATACGGAGCGCGTGCTGGAATTCGACCTTGGCCTTTTCCGGGTTGCCCTCGGACAGCAACTGGTTACCCCGAGCCATATAGGCCGAGATATCCTCTGTCTTTCCAAAGCAGCCTCCCAAGGGAAGCACTGCCGAGAGTAGAAGAACATGTCGAAATCGTGCACGCATCGGGTCTGTCTCGGCAATCATTGAGTCGATATAACGACTCAATACGATACCGGTGCTTTCGACGCCATGGCAGAGCCAGTGGTGACCGCAATGATCTAGATTGTACTTAAAAAAACGGGGGCCGAAGCCCCCGTTCTAAATAACTGATAAGCGCTAGTTAGGCGACGTTGACGGCCATCTTGCGGCTCACAGCGCCAGCGACGCCGAGAGCAGCAATGCCGAGACCGAACAGCGCAACGCTGTTGGGCAGCGGAACCGAGGAGACCGACAGAGTGCCAGAGTAACCGCTCGACGAACCGTTGTTACCACCCGTCGACTTGATGCCGAGGTAGTAGGTACCAACAGCCAGAGTGATCGGATCGAGAGTGAAATACTTGTTCGTGACCTTCGTGCCCGTCTCAAGGATCGTCGTCTTGTTCGAGGCGAAGATGTCGAACGCGAGGATGGAGATCGCACCCTGCGACGCAGTAATAGCAGCGTTCACGGTGTTGCTGTTCTGGAAAGGAATGGTGAACGAGATGAAGTCAAAACCCCTACCGTTGCTGGCCGTCGGCGACGTACCATGGAACGAGCCGTCAAGCAGGCTTACGGACGGGGTGGTAACAGCCGCCTGAGCAAAGCCAGCGGAACCAGCGAAAACAGTCGCTGCGATAGCAGCAGCGGCCAAAACATTCTTCATAACGGAACCTCCGAACATAACCTTGCGGTAACTTGCAACCCGGTTATAATTTAATCAAAGGCCGAGTCAAGGGTTCATACCTCTCCTTTGAAAGGTATGTCGCTTCCACCCTAGGTCGCAGCTTCACATGAGCGCGTTAACATTAAACTGACGCAATCGCCTCGGGACCGCAAGGGCGGGTTGAGGGTTGTGGTGAGGGATTTCTTGCTGCCGGACCCCGGTTCACGTTTCGTCCCGTCGGGCCTCCAGCGATTGCCATATAGCAGTGACGTCCGTGCCTGCGTGTCGCAGGCTGCGCAGCGTCGCGCTGTTGCGGCTTTTAGCGAGTTTGTTGCCCGACAGATCGCGAATCAGGCGGTGGTGGTGGTAGGCCGGCTCCGGCAAGCGCAACAAGGCTTGGAGCAGGCGGTGCAGGCTCGTGGCGGCGAACAGGTCCTCGCCGCGCACGATGTCCGTGATGGCCTGCGCCGCGTCATCGACCACCACGGCGATATGGTAGCTCGTGGCGACGTCCTTGCGGGCCAGCAGGGCATCGCCCCAAAGGGCCGGATCGGCCGCGACCCGGGTGGCCTCAGGCGTTTCGCGGTATTCCGTCCAGCCGAGCGGGTGGGGCTGGTGGCTTAAGGCTGCCGCCATGTCGATGCGACGCCCATGCGGCCGTCCCGCCGCCTGCCAAGCCGTGCGTGTGCCGGCAGTAAGATGGCGGCAGGTGCCGGGGTAGAGCGGGCTGGCGTCGGGGTCGCGTGGCCAGTCGGGCCGGGTTTCGACCACGCGGGCGATGTCGCCGCGACTGCAGAAGCAGGGATAAGTCAGGCCCATCGTGTCGAGTTTCGCCAGCGCAACCGCATAGGCCGGGAGCCGCGTCGATTGCTGCCATACGGGGCCCTGCCAGCGAATGCCGAGCCAGGCCAAGTCGGCCAGGCTTTCGTCGACGTGCTCGGGACGGCAGCGCGCCGGGTCGATATCCTCGAAGCGCAGCAGCAGGGTCCCCCCGAGACGGTCGGCCAGCCGCTGGTTCATCAGCGCCGAATAAGCGTGGCCGAGATGGAGAAAGCCGTCGGGGGAGGGGGCGAAGCGCAGGATGGGCGATGCCGGCATGATCGACGGTCCGGATCAAGGTTCAGACCTGCATAGCACAAGCCCGGATGGGGGGCCGGTGCGCCTCACGACGGACGCCGCCCTCGATGCGGGCCTGGCAGGCCTGTCCGAACGCGATCCGGCTGGTTTCTCGGCTTTATGGACTGTGGGCGGCCGTCCGGCGTTGCGGCACGGAGCCGTCGGCTTCGCAGGCCTGGCCGCCACGATCCTCGGCCAGCAGGTTTCTACCGCCAGCGCGGCCGCCATGCTGGGACGCCTGAGCGCCGCGATCCAGCCCCTGGCGCCCGCCACGCTGTTGAAGGCCGACGAGGCGACGCTGCGCAACTGCGGGTTGTCGGTCGCCAAGATGGCGACGTTGCGCCGCGTGGCTACCGCCGCGATGGACGGGACGTTGCCGCTCGACCGGCTTGCCGCCATGCCGGCCGCGGAGGCCCACCGGCGGCTCGTTGCCTTGAAGGGCATCGGGCCGTGGACCGCGGACGTGTTCCTGTTGTTCTGCCAGGGTGAGCCGGATGCCTTTCCTGCTGGCGATCTCGCCCTGCAGGAAGCCTATCGGTTGGTGTTCGGCGGCGCGCGACGGCCGGACGCCGCAAGGCTCACGGCTCTGGCCGAGCGATGGCGCCCCTGGCGCGGGGTCGCGGCCTATCTGCTCTGGGCCTGCTACCGGGCCCGACGGGGCGCCGGCGCGTCGATGCCGCCGCCGGCGACTTGACCGGCCCGCCGCCCGCGGTCGAGAAAGGCCCGGCTCCAATCGGGAAACAAGGTCATGGCCGCACGCATCGATGGTCCCCGGCTTCCCGCTAAATCGCGCCACGCGCGGCAGCTCGTCGTCTTCCTGCACGGCTACGGCGCCGACGGCCAGGATCTGATCGAGATCGCCCGGCAATGGCAGCCCTGGCTGCCCGACGCCGAATTCGTGGCCCCGCATGCGCCGGAGCGCTGCAGCCAGTCGCCCACCGGCCGGCAATGGTTCCCCCTCACGTTCCGCGATCCCAATGAGCGCTGGCGCGGGGTGGTGGGCGCGGCACCCGGGCTCGACGGCTTTCTGGATGCCGAGCTGGAACGCCTCGGGCTCGACGATGGTCGCCTGGCCCTGGTCGGCTTCAGCCAGGGCACCATGATGGCGCTGCATGTGGGGTTGCGCCGCCGGGGCCGCGTGGCGGCCATCCTGGGCTATTCGGGTCTTCTCGTGGCACCGCAACCCGAAACCGCCGCCGATGCTGGCCCGAGCCAGCAACCTCCGGTCCTGCTGGTGCATGGCGACGCCGATCAGGTGATCCCGCTCGACGCCTTGTTCCAGTCGGCCGATGCGCTGGCCGAGGCCTCGGTGCCTTGTCAATGGCACCTGTCGCTCGGTGTCGGCCACGGCATCGATCCGGCGGGCTTGCGCCATGGCGGGTTGTTTCTGGCGAAGAGCTTCGGCCTGCCCTTCCCGATGCGCTAAAACCTCGGACCCGGCGGCGCTGCGAGCCCTGGCCTCGAGGCCAGGGCCCGGACCGGGATGGCTTTAGCGACCGACCGCCTGCTTCAGGGCATCGATGCGCTTCGACGCTTCGGCCTTGCTCAGCTTGTCATCAAAGGCTTCGGGGTCCTTCGCTTCTTCACTGAGGGTCTTCAGGTAGGAGGCCTGGGCACCCGTCATCGGCTCGCCGCCGGTGGTCCAATCGTCGGGGTTCTTCTCGGCGTTCGAGGCCGGGTGCTCGTCGAGCTTGGGGTTGTGGGCGTCGGTCAAGGCACTCTCCTGTTCACGGTCTGTTTTCCAGTAACGCCGAACCGGTCCGGCTGTTCCCATCCAACTGCATGGCGGCTCCGCCATATGGTCGATTGTTGCGCGGCACGAAGGCGGCCATGAGGGGCCGCGTCGGCTGCCCTCATGCGAGCCGGTGATTCCCATGTCCTTTTGCGCACGATGTCCTTGGCTTTTCTCGCTCCTTCCGTGATCCGGCATCCGCATGGGCCCTTGCGCCCGACCCTGGAAATGCGCCTGCGCCGCCGCGTGCTTCGATCGCGCCGGGTGGTGCTGGCGACGTTGTCGACCTATGGGGTGATGAGCCTGGGGCTGCTCGGCGTCCTGGCGCGGCTCAGCGTCGGTTGACGCCCTCGTCGAGCCACGCCTTTGCCGCGAGACCGGCGGCGCGGCCGGTGGCGAAGCAGGCCTGCAGCAGGTAGCCGCCGGTCGGCGCTTCCCAATCCAGCATCTCGCCGGCCAGGAAGGTGCCGGGCCGGGCTCGCAGCATCAGATCGTCGTTGCAATCCGCGAAGGCCGTGCCGCCGGCCGTGGAGATAGCCCGCGCGAGGGGCGCGGGTCCGCTCAGGCGCACCGGCACCGCTGCGATGCGCCGGGCCAGGGTCGTGGCATCGAGCCGCGACAGGTCCTCGTGGGTGATCCCGTGCGCGGCTTCCTGCAGCAGGCCGATCGCCACCGGCGCCAGGGCGAGCGTCTTGCGCAGCGCCGTGGCCAGCGAGTCCTTGCTGCGACGGCGGGACAGCCGGTCCGCGATGGCGGCCTCGTCGAGATCGGGATGCAGGCCGACCGTCAGGTCGACCGGCGCGCCGGCCGCAAGGGCATCGCGCAACGGGGCCGCGAGGGCGTAAAGCGGCCCCCCTTCGAGGCCCAACCGGGTGACCACCAGGTCGCCCCGCACCTCCCGGCCGGCGAAGCGCAGCACCACCCCCTTCAACGGCATACCCTCGTGGCGCGCCAGGAAGGTCTCGGACCACGCAACCGCAAAGCCGCAATTGGCCGGCGCGAAGGGCCGAGGCGGTACTCCGGCGGCCGCGAAGGTGTCGGCCCAGCGGCCGTCCGAGCCGAGCCGCGGCCAGGACGCGCCGCCGAGTGCCAGCAAAGTGGTATCCGGCTCGATCGCGGCGGACCCGTCGGGCGTCTCGAACCGCAGGGCTCCGCCCTCGGTCCAGCCGATCCAGCGATGCCGCATCCGGAACATGACGCCGAGGCTGACGAGGCGCGCCTGCCAGGCGCGCAACAACGGCGACGCCTTCATGGCGGTGGGGAAGACGCGGCCGCTCGATCCCACGAACGTGTCCTGCCCGAGGCCATGGCACCAGGCCCGCAGCTGCTCGGCCGGCCAGGCCGAGACGATGTTCTGAAGCGGCCCGGCATCGCCGTAGCGGGCCAGCAGGGCAGGCAGCGGCTCTGTGTGGGTGAGATTCAGCCCGCTCAGGCCCGCCATCAACAGCTTGCGGCCGATCGATGGCATCTGGTCGAACACCGTCACACGTGCGCCG
The DNA here is from genome assembly GCF_033947565.1 of Lichenihabitans sp. Uapishka_5. Classification (NCBI taxonomy): domain Bacteria; kingdom Pseudomonadati; phylum Pseudomonadota; class Alphaproteobacteria; order Hyphomicrobiales; family Lichenihabitantaceae; genus Lichenihabitans; species Lichenihabitans sp. Uapishka_5. The sequence goes on along the minus strand of NZ_JARPVX010000033.1, from coordinate 1,259 downwards.
GCCTCGGCCAGCACCTCGGCCGCCATCAGGCCGGCCGGCCCGGCCCCGACGACGGCCGCGGTCCTTGGTGCACTGCCGTTCACCGGACCACGGCTTTCGATGAATACACTGTCATACTTCTTCTACAGAATGCCGAGCGGCCGGCTGACATCCGCGCCGCTGGTGCTTCATGCGGGGTTTCAATAACCGTAGCCGTAGCCGGGCGGCGGCAGGTCGGCCGGCGGGTGATACGGGCTGCCGGGCGATGGCGGCGGCAGGGCGCCGTAATCCTGGAACGTGTCCTGCAGGCCGCCGGGCGGATGGTCCTTGCTGGACACATAGGCGCCGCGCCCCTGGGCGTAATATTGAAAGGCGGTGCGGGCCTCGGCGGGCAGGCTCAACAGAACGGGGGCCGCAAGGGCAGCGATCCCCAGGGTGACGGTCAACAGCCTCATCGTGGTTTCTCCTTGTGGAGGAACAAACGACAATGAGGCGCTTCGGTTCAATGCGTCGCCATCAGAGTGCGGCGGAACAGGGCCAGGGCCCAGCCGGTGCAGGCGACGAACAATTCGGGATCGTAGCGTGGGCCCTCGTCGCGCAAAAAGGCGTGCTGGCCGTTGACCTCGTGCCATTCGTAGGAGGCGCCCACCGTCTCCAGCCTGGCCCGGATGCGTTCGCGGCCGGCAAACGGCACATGCGGGTCCTGGCGGCCCCACACGAACAAGGACTCGGCCTTGAGCTCCGCCATCCTGGCGAGGCTGTCGTCGGCCCGCCCGGCCCCGAGCGAGCCCGCATGAATGTCGGTCGCATAGAAGCAGGCCGCGGCCCCGACCCGGTCATCGAGCGCCGCCCGATAGGCCAGATGACCGCCGAGGCAGACCCCGACCGTGCCGAGGCGACCCGTGCAGGCGGCGTGTCCGGCCAGGAAGCCGAGCGCCGCCCGGGCATCGGCGTCATAGGCCGCCACCGGCTTGGTGAATTTCAGGTCGTTGCCCCGGTCGGTGCCGGGCTTGTCATAGGCCAGCACCGTGCCGGCGGGCTCATATTCGTGGTAGACTTCCGGCACCGCCACCACGAAGCCGTGCCCGGCAAAGAAGGCCGCGAGGCGCCGGATCGGTGCCGTCACCTGGTAGATCTCCGAAAACAACAGGAGGCCCGGAAAGCAGCCCGGAACCGCCGGCCGGACCAGGTGCAGCCGCATGAGGCCGCTGTTTTCCACCGGGATGTCGGCGGTTTCATCGCTGCGCAGGATCATGGCTGGGTGGGGTCCGAAGGGGCAG
>NZ_JARPVX010000032.1:0-38954 GCF_033947565.1 Lichenihabitans sp. Uapishka_5 | reverse complement strand
GCGCGCGAAAGCGGGCCGACCGAATCGCCGGCCCCGGCCCCCTTGGCGCTGGCGGGCGCTACCGCACCGCCGCCCGCCGCCGCGGCCGCCAATGCCCTCGTGCGCAGGACCAAGAGCCTGAGCCTCGCGGTGGCGTCCGGCCACCGTCGGGTCAGGCCCGCCAAGGCCGCCAAGCTGCCGCCCACCAAGACGCTGAGCATCCTCAAGGAAGACGAAAAGCCCGCCGGAAAGGCCAAGGCCGCGGCCAAGCATCCCGCCGGCAAGCACCCGGCCAAGGCGGCCGCGAAGTGATGCGAGGCCGGCGTCCTCGGCCATGAGCGTCGATCACGAGCGTCTGACCCGCCGCGCGCCGCCGCCGCTCCCCGTCACGGTGCTGACCGGCTTCCTGGGCGCCGGAAAGACGACGTTGCTCAATCGCTGGGTGCGTTCGGCGGCGCTCGCCGATGCGGCCGTCATCATCAACGAGTTCGGCGACGTGGGCATCGACCACCTGCTGGTCGAGGAAGCCGACGGCACCATGATGACGCTGTCGTCGGGGTGCCTGTGCTGCTCGGTACGTGGCGACCTGATGGACATGCTGGAGGATCTGATCCGGCGGCGCGACAATGGCCGGATCGCCCCCTTCAACCGCCTGCTGATCGAGACCACCGGTCTGGCCGACCCGGCGCCGGTGCTCAACACCTTGATGGCGCATCCCTACCTGCCGCTGCGCTACCGCATCGATGCGGTCGTCACCGTGGTCGATGCCCTGCATGGCGCCGCGACCCTCGATCGGCACGCGGAAGCCCGCAGCCAGGTGGCCGTGGCCGACGTGCTGATCCTGACCAAGACCGATCTCGCGACCGATCCCGACGCCGCACAGGCGCTGCACGGCCGCTTGCGCGACCTCAATCTCGCCGCCCGTGTGCTGCCAGCCGCGGAGGCGGATGCTGACCTTGTGGTGAACAGCGGCCTCGTCGAGCTCGATCGACCCGCCGGCCCCCACCGCTGGCTTGCACCGGAAACCTACCAGACGCACGACCACGACCACGACCACGACCACGACCACGACCACGACCACGACCACGACCACCACCACGACCACAGCCATAGCCATGGCCATCATCATCACGGTATCGCATCGATCTGCCTGACCGCGACGGCGCCGCTCGATCCCGCCGCCTTCGGCATGTTCCTCGATCTCGTGCGGGGGACCCATGGGGCCAAGATCCTGCGCCTGAAAGGCATCGTGGCGTTGAGCGATGCGCCCGACACACCGCGGGTCATCCACGGCGTGCAGCACTTCATCCACCCGGCCTACCAGCTGCCGGCCTGGCCGGATGGCGACACGCGCTCCCGACTCGTGTTCATCCTCGATCATCTCGACCCGGCGGTGATCGCCAAAACCTGGGCTGCCTTCTTCGGGCCTCCGGCAGCGGATCAGCCCGATGCGGCCGGGCTGCTGGCCGGCCAATCGCAGGCGGGCGGGCTTTTCGGCTGAGCCTATCGCCAATGTCCTCGGAACGCTGGCGCCTCGGCGGCGTTAGGGCACGGGTGCAGCGTGGCGCCAGAGGTTCAGGGGAGTACGACGTCCGTGATCATGATCTTGCTGTGTTTCATCGCGCCTTGGCTTGCGATGTTTCTGCGCGGACACGTGTTCCAGGGCATCCTGTGCATCATTCTGCACATCACGTTGATTGGCTGGATTCCGGCCACCATCTGGGCGCTGGTGGTGACACGCCGCGAAGGCGCGATCTGACGTCCCTGACAGGGGTCGACATGCAAAAGGCCGCCCTCGGGCGGCCTTTTTGTTTTGCGGTTGAGACAACCACAATATCGACAACACTCGTAGCAACGAGGGGAGCCACGGCCCCCTCGGAAATTCTTCAGTGCGGGGTAGGGGCACCCGCCTGTGTCATGCGCAGCGACTTAAGCTGATCGACGCGCTCGGCCGCGATGCGGCGGGTGTCTTCGGACTTCGAGGCGGCCAGCACCTCGTTGGCATCCTGCAACTCGATTTCGAGCTTGGCCGCGTCGAATTGATCGGCCGGCATCGCGGATTCGGCCAGGATGGTCAGGCCGGTCGGGGCCACATCGGCAAAGCCGCCGCGGACGAACAGACGGGTGCGCTTGCCACCGGCCTCGCCGATGGTCACGACGCCCGGACGCAACGTCGTCATCAGCGGCGCGTGATCCTTCAGCACCGTCAATTCACCTTCGACGCCCGGCACCACCACCTCTTCGACCTCACCGGAGAAGAGCAGCTTTTCGGGGGATACGAGCTCGAAGCGGAACGGCGCGGCCATGGTGTGTCCTGACTCCTAGAAGGCGACCGCTGCTCCCTCCCGACTTATGGTCGGGATCGCTCCGGCCCTTCGGGGGTATGCTGCGGTGCTGCCGGTGTGGAAGCCCGGCGCGAGGCCGGGCAAGACGACCGTGGAACAGCCGTCGACCCGTGTTTGACGGGCGGTAATCTCCGCCCGTCCGTGGCTTACGCCTGCTGGGCGAGCTTCTGCGCCTTTTCCTGCGCCTCTTCGATGGTGCCGACCATGTAGAAGGCAGCCTCGGGCAGGTTGTCGTACTTGCCTTCGACGAGGCCTTTGAAGCCCTTGATGGTGTCGGCGAGCGACACGAGCTTGCCGGGCGAGCCGGTGAAGATCTCGGCCACGTGGAACGGCTGGCTCAGGAAGCGCTCGATCTTGCGGGCGCGGGCGACCGTGATCTTGTCCTCTTCCGACAGCTCGTCCATGCCCAGGATGGCGATGATGTCCTGCAGGCCCTTGTAGCGCTGCAGCACCTGCTGGACCTGACGGGCGATGTTGTAGTGTTCCTCACCGACGACGTTCGGCGACAACATGCGCGATGTCGAGTCGAGCGGATCGACGGCCGGGTAGATGCCCTTTTCGGCGATCGAGCGCGACAGCACGGTCGTGGCGTCAAGATGCGCGAAGGAGGTGGCGGGCGCCGGGTCGGTCAGATCGTCGGCTGGCACGTAGATGGCCTGCACCGAGGTGATCGAGCCCTTGGTGGTCGTGGTGATGCGCTCCTGCAGGGCGCCCATGTCGGTGGCGAGCGTCGGCTGGTAGCCCACCGCCGAGGGGATGCGGCCGAGCAGAGCCGACACTTCCGAGCCGGCCTGGGTGAAGCGGAAGATGTTGTCGACGAAGAACAACACGTCCTGGCCCTTGTCGCGGAAATCTTCCGCGACCGTCAGGCCCGTCAGCGCCACGCGGGCGCGGGCACCCGGGGGTTCGTTCATCTGGCCGTAAACGAGTGCGCACTTCGAGCCTTCGCCACCGCCCGCCTTGTTGACGCCGCCCTCGATCATCTCGTGGTACAGGTCGTTGCCCTCGCGGGTGCGCTCGCCCACGCCGGCGAACACCGAGTAGCCACCATGCGCCTTGGCGACGTTGTTGATCAGTTCCATGATCAGCACGGTTTTGCCGACGCCGGCGCCGCCGAAGAGGCCGATCTTGCCGCCCTTGGCGTAGGGGGCGAGGAGATCCACCACCTTGATGCCCGTCTCAAGGATCTGGGCGTCGGTCGCCTGCTCGGCATAGCTCGGAGCCGGCTGGTGAATGGCGCGGGTGGTCGAGAACTTGACCGGGCCGGCTTCGTCCACCGGCTCGCCGATGACGTTGATGATGCGTCCGAGCGTGCCTTCGCCGACCGGCACCATGATGGGAGCGCCGGTGTCGGTGACCTTCTGGCCGCGCGTCAGACCCTCCGAGATGTCCATGGCGATGCAGCGCACGGAATTCTCGCCAAGATGCTGCGCCACCTCGAGCACGAGGCGGTTGCCGTTGTTGCTCGTTTCGAGCGCGTTCAGGATCTCCGGCAGGTGATCGTCGAACTTCACGTCAACGACGGCGCCGATCACCTGCGTGACATGGCCGACGGCACGGCTGCTTTCAGCGTATGTCATAGTGCCAAAGATCCTGTTGCTGTGGGAGGCGCCAGGGCGCCAGTCTTGAAGATAGGGGAGAGCGCGGCCGAGGTCAGAGCGCTTCCGCGCCCGAAATGATCTCGATCAATTCCTTGGTGATCATCGCCTGACGCGAGCGATTGTACTTCATGGTCTGCTTCTTGATCATGTCACCCGCGTTGCGGGTGGCGTTGTCCATGGCGGACATACGCGCGCCCTGCTCGGAGGCCGCATTCTCGAGAAGCGCCCGAAAGATCTGGATCGAAATGTTCTGCGGCAGCAGCGACGCCAAGATGGTCTCCTCGTCGGGCTCGTATTCATAGACGACGCCGCTCGTCGTGGTTGAAGCCTCGACGGCCGGCAACTCGGCCGGAATGAGCTGCTGGGCCGTCGGGATCTGCGCGATCACCGAGCGGAAGCGCGAGAAGAACAAGGTGCAGATGTCGAATTCGCCATTCTCGTACATGGCGATGATGCGCTTGCCGATCGGATCGGCATGCTCGTAGGCGATGTTCTTGACGGCGCGCAGATCCACCACATCGATGATCAACGGACCGAACTGGCGACGCAGGATGTCGGCGCCCTTCTTACCGATGCAGAGGATCTTCACCGTCTTGCCCTGGCCCTGCAGGCGCACGGCATGATCGCGGGCGAGGCGCGCGATCGACGAGTTGAAGGCGCCGCAAAGGCCGCGCTCGGCGGTGGCGACGACCAGCAGGTGGACCTGGTCCTTGCCGTTGCCGCTGAGCAGCGCTGGGCCGCCCTGGCCGACGCCGGCCGCCAGATTGGCCAGCACCTTTTCCATGCGCTCGGCGAAGGGGCGCGCCGCTTCGGCCGCGCTCTGGGCACGGCGCAATTTAGCGGCCGCGACCATCTGCATGGCCTTGGTGATCTTCTGGGTCGCCTTGACCGAGGAGATCCGGTTGCGGAGGTCCTTCAACGAGGGCATGCGGTCAACCTGTCCTTAAAAGTCCCGAGCCTCAGGCGAACGACTTGGCGAAGGTCTCGACAGTCGCCTTCAGCTTGCCGGCCGTGGCGTCCGTCAGGTCCTTCGACGAGCGGATATCGTCGAGGATGGCGCTTTCCTTGGTGCGCAGGATCGACAGCAGACCGTCCTCGAAGGCGCGGACGCGGGCGACCGGCAGCGTGTCGAGGTAGCCGTTGACGCCGGCGTAGATCACGCAGACCTGTTCTTCCATCTTCAGCGGCGAGAACTGCGGCTGCTTCAGGAGCTCGGTCAGGCGCGAACCGCGGTTCAGCAGCTTCTGCGTCGTCGGGTCGAGGTCGGAGCCGAACTGCGCGAAGGCCGCCATCTCACGGTATTGCGCGAGCTCGCCCTTGATCTTGCCGGCGACCTTCTTCATCGCCTTGGTCTGGGCCGAGGAGCCGACGCGCGACACCGACAGGCCGACGTTCACGGCCGGGCGGATGCCCTGGTAGAACAGGTCGGTCTCGAGGAAGATCTGGCCGTCGGTGATCGAGATCACGTTGGTCGGGATATAGGCCGACACGTCGTTGGCCTGCGTTTCGATGACCGGCAGCGCGGTGAGCGAGCCCGACCCATTGGCTTCGTTCAGCTTGGCCGACCGCTCGAGCAGGCGCGAATGCAGGTAGAACACATCGCCCGGATAGGCTTCGCGGCCCGGCGGGCGGCGCAGCAACAGCGACATCTGGCGGTAGGCCACGGCCTGCTTCGACAGATCGTCGTAGGAGATCAGTGCGTGCATGCCGTTGTCGCGGAAGAACTCGCCCATGGCGCAGCCCGCGAAGGGAGCCAGGAACTGCATCGGGGCCGGATCCGACGCCGTGGCGGCGACCACGATGGAATATTCCAGCGCGCCATGCTCTTCGAGCACCTTCACGAACTGAGCCACGGTCGAGCGCTTCTGCCCGATCGCGACATAAACGGTGTAGAGCTTGGCGCTTTCGTCCGTGCCCTGGTTCAGGGGCTTCTGGTTCAGCATCGCGTCGAGAATGATCGCGGTCTTGCCGGTCTGGCGATCGCCGATGATCAGCTCGCGCTGGCCGCGGCCGACCGGGATCAGCGCGTCGACGGCCTTGAGGCCCGTGGCCATCGGCTCGTTGACGGACTTGCGCGGGATGATGCCGGGCGCCTTGACGTCCACGCGGGCGCGCTTGGTGGCGTTGATCGGGCCCTTGCCGTCGATCGGGTTGCCGAGCGCGTCGACCACGCGGCCGAGCAGCTCCTTGCCGACCGGCACGTCCACGATGGCGCCGGTGCGCTTGACGGTCTGGCCTTCCTTGATGTCGCGGTCGGTGCCGAAGATCACGACGCCGACGTTGTCGGTCTCGAGGTTCAGCGCCATGCCCTGGACGCCCGACTCGAACTCGACCATTTCACCGGCCTGGACGTTGTCGAGCCCGTAGATGCGGGCGATGCCGTCGCCGACCGACAGAACCTGACCCACCTCCGTGACCTCGGCCTCGGTGCCGAAATTCTGGATCTCGCGCTTGAGGATGTCGGAAATTTCAGCCGCGCGGATATCCATCAACCGACCTCTTTCATGCGGGTGCGAAGGGAATTGAGCTTCGTACGAAGCGAGGAATCGACCATTCGGCTGCCGATCTTGACCGTCATGCCGCCGAGGATCTCGGGGTCGATAAACACGTCCATGGCGACCGACTTCGAGCCGCTTATCGTGGTGAGCGCCTGCTGCAGGTCGCTCCATTGTTCGGTCGACAGCGGCTCTGCCACCGTGACGCGGGCCCGGGTCACGCCGCGGTCCCTGTCGTTCAGGGCGTTAAAATCCTTCACCATGGACTCAATGGCGAAGAGGCGGCGCTTCTGCGCCACGAGCTTCAGAAAGCGGGCCGTCAAGTCGGACACGCCAGCGCGATCCAGCACGGCGCCGAGCGCCCGCACCTGGTCCTCGACCGTGAAGGCCGGGCTGCGCACGAGGCGCTTGAGGTCGTCGCTTTCGCCGATCAGCTTGACGAAGCCGTTGAGGTCTTCGGCGACGCGATCGAGCGACGTCTGCTCCTTCGCGAGGTCGAACAAGGCCGACGCATACCGCCCCGCCATACCGGTTGCGATGGTCTCCTCGTTGGCCACGTTTCCTCGCTAGCGTTGCGACACAGGACTTGAGCGCCTTCCGACCACAACGACCGCACCCGACATCGGTCAAGGATTGGTCAAAGATCTGCTGCTGTTTAGGGCACAGCGGCGTCCGGGAAGCGTGGGGTGCGTAGCATGGGAAAGCTTGGTCGCACAAGCTTCGTGGCGCCGCTCGCGGGGCAGTTTGCACAGGGCGGCAGCAGCGAGCAGATTACGGCTGCGCCATGGTGGCATTGTGGCGGCGGCTCCGGAGCGCCGCCGAGACCCGCTTGGCCCGAAGGCGCGCCATGCGCCGCAGCCGCTCGGCCGTGATCAGAAGCCCGGTCGACCACGACGGCCGGCGTGTCGGCGTCAGTGCCAGGACGCCGTCGACCACGGTCATGCGCTCGGGCCACAGCCGGTCGATCATGCTGTGGCCGGGGACCGCACAGGAATCGGTCATCGCCACGTCGGGGTCGCGGGCCTGAGCCTCGCCGATGGCGACCGTCAGATGGGCGCCGGGCGAGAACCGGGCCCAAGCCTCGTCGAAACTCGTCTTCCAGAAGAAGGCGTTCGGGCCGGCGCGCAGCACCACACCCATGGCGATCGGCCGGCCATCGAGCGTGAGGCTATGAACGTGGCAGCGCTCCTCGGCCGTCAGGGCCGCCGCCATGGTGCGGGTGAAACGGGCGACGCGGGGGGTGACGCCGAGGGCCGTGCCGCGCCGACCTTTCCAGCCGGCCGCCTCGAACGCGAGGAACCGGTCGACATCATCGGGTTCTGCCGAAACCGTGGTCGCGACCCGGCCTTGTTCGGCCAAGCGACGGGCCTGACGACGGAACTCCTTGCCGGCCTTGCCGGGCAACGGGGGCGGCGGCTGGCGCACCACGGCCCGGCTGCGGGCGTCCAGCGCCACGAGCGTCCAGCCGGGCTGGGCCGCGATCAGTTGCAGGGTCGCGCCGTGCTGCGGCATACCGTGCAGCAGCAGGCCGGCCGGCCGCATCGGTCCGCCTGCCTGGGCCAAGAGGTCCGCCAGGGCTGTGGCGGCGTGGGCAGCATCGAGCAGCGGGAAGGCTGCCGTGGCCTGCGGGTGCAGCCAAGCCGATCGCAAGGGCACGAGGCCCTGCGGCGCCACACAGCACAGACCGATGAGGCGGGCCGGGTCGCTCGGGTCCCAGGACAGGAGGAAGCGCGGACGCCGGCGCCCCGGCAGGTGCTGGGCCGCCGGCATCGCAAAACCCGGATCGTTGAAGATGCTCGGCTCGAGCGCCCGCGCCGCGAGGTCGCGCCAGGCTGCGCCGTGGCACGCCATGGCGTCGGGCGTCAGGCCCCGCTTCGCCGCCCGGGCCCCGGCGGATGCGATCATAGGCGGATGGCGCCCGAAACGATCCTGGCATGGGTGGCGGCATCGATCGGGTCGAAGGTGCCGGTCGCGGGGTTGACGACGAAGAGCGGGTCGTCGGTGCGGGCGGGGTCGAAGCCCTCGGCCACGAGGCCCACCTTGCGCTGCTTGAACGTGCCGGTGATGTCGAGCGCCCGGGGCAGGCGGACGAAGACCGGCCGCGCATAATCCGCGAGGGCCTGGACGCAATGGCGTTGAAAGGCTGCGAAATCGAAGCCGGCCGGATCGTCGACGATCAGCGACGCCATGCCGACCTTGCCTTCGAGACCGGGCACCGGCACGCCATAAACGTTGGCTTCGCGGACACCTGGAAAGGTCGTCAGGTGTTCCGACACTTCCGAGGTGGCGACGTTCTCGCCCTTGCGGCGGAACGTGTCGCCGACCCGGTCGATGAAGAAGAAATACCCAAGCTTGTCGCGGCGCAGCAGATCGCCGGTGCGGAAATACATGTCGCCGGGCTCGAACACGTCGCGCAGGATCTTGGTTTCGGTGGCGCGGCGGTCGGCATAGCCCTCGAAGCGGTTGGCGGGTCGCTTCGGGTCGTTGACGATGAGGCCGACGAGTTCGCCCGGCTCGTCGGGTCCGCAGGCGATGCAGCGCCCCTCCGCGTCGCGCACCGGCATCTCGGCCTCGACGTCGAAGCGGATCAGCCGCATCGGGAACTTCTTCTCGGCCCAGCCCGGCACCCGGCCGACCGCGCCCGGGGTGCCGTCGAAATTGAAGATCGTCGAATTGCCTTCCGTGGCGCCATAGAACTCGACGATGCGCGGGATGCGGAAGCGGGCGCGGAACGGCTCCCACACGTCCGGCCGCAATCCGTTGCCGAAGGCGAGCCTGATCCTGTGGCGGCGCTCGTCGGGGTGGGGCGGGCTGTTCAGCAGGTAACGGCAAAGCTCGCCGATGTAGATGAACATCGTGCAGTCGTGGCGCTGGATGTCGGACCAGAATTCGCGGGCCGAAAAGCGATCGCGCAGCACGCAGGTGCCGCCCACGCTCAACATGGCGCCCGGCGCCAGCACGCCGCCGTTGGTGTGGTACATCGGCAGGCAGGAATACAGCCGGTCGCCCGCCTTGGCGCCCGACACGCCCGCAAAGGCCTGCATGGCCAGCAGCACCCGGTAATGGTTGATGTTGGCGGCCTTCGGCAAGCCGGTGGTGCCCGAGGTGTAGACGAAGACGCAGCGGTCATCGATGCTGAGCGGCGGCCGCTCGAGGTCGGCCGGGTTGGCGTCCGAAAAGGCCGCGACGGCTTCGTCGATGCGCGGCAGGCCGGCGTCGTCGCTGCCGTAGACATGCAGCGCCACGGTCGTGTCGTGACGGTCGAGCGCGTCCTGAAGGGTCGGTCGCAGGGCGGCCTCCACCACTGCCAGCCTGGCACCCACCACCTTCACCGAATGGGCCAGCGCGGCGCCGGTCTGGTTCGTGTTCAGCAGCGCCGTGGCGGCACCGATCTTGGCGAAGCCGAGCCAGACCGCGAGATAATCCGGTCGGTTGAACATCAATAGGGCCACCACGTCGCCCTTGCGGATGCCCTGCGCCCGGGCCCAACCGGCATAGCGGTTGGCCAGGGCGTTGAGGCCGCGATAGCTCAGCACCGCCCCGTCGGACACGAGAGCCGGCTTGTCGCCATGCTGTTCCGCCCATTCTTCTGCAAGATCTCGGATCGTGCGGGACGGCGTCTTGCCGATAGGCGTGACCCGCCCGAGGGTGCGCAACGCGCCGCGAAGGTAGGTCAATTCGTTCGACGCGCGACGGAAGATCGACACCGGACTCACCTGGACACCATCGGGCCACCCTTGGCGACCGCCCGGCTCCCATACACGGATTCCACAGGCGGCGTCAGCCTTCGCAATGCGTGCGGCGGGCGGAAGCGCCACGCTGTTTTGCTGCCGCTCCGTAGCGCCGGCCGTCATTGCGAGCGGAGCGAAGCAATCCAGAACCGCGACGCTTCCTGGATCGCCGCGGCAACCGCGTCGCCTCGCAATGACGGCGGATGATCGGTGTTGCGTCGCGAGACACTTGACTTCGTTGCGTTGCCTCGAAATGATCGGACATCAGACCAATTCAGGGTGGTGTTCATGGGTGTGGCCGGAAAGGGTGCTTCGCAGCTCTCGGCCTCTCTGACGCCGTTGCCGCGGATGAACCGGGTCGAGAGCGTGTCCCGGGCACTGTCGCACTACATCGGCACTGCCGCTCTGCAACCGGGCGACCGCTTGCCGGCCGAGCGTGATCTGATGAAGTCGCTCGCGGTGGGCCGCTCCACGGTGCGCGAGGTGATCCGGCAGTTCCAGGCGCTCGGCATCGTCGAGGCCCGCAAGGGAAGCGGCACCTATCTGCGTCGCGTCACTTCGGCCGACGCCATCCACGTGCCGCTGATGATCGAGGCCGCCAGCCTGCGGGATCGCCTGCTGCAGACGCTCGAGGTGCGTCGCGGCCTCGAGGTGGAGGCGAGCGCCGCGGCAGCCCGGCGCGCCACCCCAGGGCACCTGACCATCATCGAAGCCAAGCTCGACGCCATGGAGGCCGTGCACCTCGTCAAGGGCACCGCCGGGCGCGAAGACCTCGCCTTCCACCTGGCCATCTACGACGCGGCCGGCAATCCCTTGTTCCGGCAGTTGCTCGAAGGCATCCGCGAAGGCTTCGAGCGATTTTTCGACAAGCCGTTCGAGCGGCCGGATTTCGCGGCGCGCTCGTTCCCGTTCCATCGCGAACTCTTCGATGCCATTCGCAAGGGTGACGAGAAGAAGGCGCGCAAGAAGACCAAGCAGATCCTCGCCGTCGTCGAGGAAGACATCAAGGACATGGCGCGATGACGCTCGACCCCCTCGATCGCGCCCGGCGCATCGTGGCCCACGATGCCGGCGCCCAGGCCTATGACGCCGTGGTGCCGCCGATCGTGCAGACGTCGCTGTTCACCTTCCCGACCCTCGCCGACATGATCGAGACCTATGCGGGCCGCAAGGTCCGTCCGGTCTACAGCCGCGTCGGCAACCCGACCGTGCGGGTCTTTGAGGAAAAGATGGCGCTCCTCGAGGCGACCGACGATGCGATCGGGTTCCCGAGCGGTATGGCGGCCATCTCGGGCACCGTGCTGGCCTTCGTCCGGCCGGGTGACCGCATCGTCTGCGTGCGGCACGTCTACCCCGACGCCTATCGGCTGTTCGAAACGCTGTTGAAGGACTGGAACGTCGAGACCGTTTATGTCGACGGCCGCGATCTTCCTGCGGTCCACGCGGCCCTGCCGGGCGCGCGGCTGCTCTACCTCGAGAGCCCCACCAGCTGGACCATGGAGGCGCATGACGTCGGCGCGCTGGCGGCCCTGGCCAAGCGGCACGGCGCCCTGAGCCTGATCGACAATTCCTGGGCGACGCCGGTCTTCCAGCAGCCCGTGACGCTCGGGGTCGACCTCGTGGTCCACTCGGCTTCCAAATATATCGGCGGCCATAGCGACGTGGTGGCCGGGGTCGTGGCCGGCCCGCAGGCCCACATCGACCGTATCCGCGGTCGCATCGCGCCCTATCTCGGGGCCAAGTTGGCGCCGTTCGAGGCCTGGCTGCTGCTGCGCGGCCTGCGCAGCTTGCCGGAGCGACTGCGGGCCCACGAGGCGGCGGCGCTGGAGATCGCCCGGCGCCTGGCCGAGCACCCGATGGTCTCAGCCGTCCACCACCCCGGCCTCGCCGGGCCTCTGCCGCCCGGTCTTTCCGGCACCACGGGCTTGTTTTCCTTCGAGGCCCGCGCCGGCCTCGACATTCCGGCCTTTTGCGATGCCCTCCACCTGTTCAAGCTCGGCGTCAGCTGGGGCGGCCACGAGAGCCTGGTGGTGCCGGCGCTCGTCACCCGGGTGCAGGCCGCCGGGCCGAATTCGGCGCTCGATTTCGGCGTGCCGGAACGCATGATCCGCCTTCACATCGGCCTGGAGGGCGCGGAGGCGCTCTGGTCCGACCTCGCTCACGCCTTCGCCAAAGCCTCATAGGGGAGATCCGGGATGTTGAAACGCCTGCTCGTCACCACCGCCCTGTGCCTTGGGGCCGCCGCGCCCGCGATGGCCGACACCACCTTGAAGCTCGTCGAGGTCATCACCAGCCCGGAGCGCACCGAGACCCTGAAGGGGATCGTGGCCGGGTTCGAGGCCGCCAATCCCGGCACCCATGTGGAGATCACCTCGCTGCCCTGGGGTCAGGCCTTCGAGAAGTTCGCAACCATGGTGTCGGCCGGCGACACGCCCGACGTGTTGGAGATGCCCGACCGCTGGCTGGCGCTCTACGCGGGATCGAAGCGGCTCGAGAACCTCGAGCCCTACTTGGCCAAATGGGACGAGGCCAAGGGCCTGAACGACCGCGCCCTCGAGATGGGCCGTTATTACGGCCACACCGCCTATATGCTACCCTATGGCTTCTACCTGCGGGCCTTGTTCTACAACAAGGCTTTGTTCGCCCAGGCCGGCGTGGCCGAGCCGCCGAAGACCGTCGACGAATTCGTGGCCGCCGCCGCCAAGGTGTCCAAGCTGCCCGGCAAGTCGGGTTATTGCCTGCGCGGCGGCCCGGGCGGCCTCAATGGCTGGATGATGTTCGGCGCCACCATGGCGGGCTCCGATCAGTTCTTTACGCCCGACGGCACCTCGACGCTCGCCGACCCCGATTGGGTGAAGGGCTCGGCCGTGCTGGTGGACCTGTACAAGTCGGGGGCGGCCCCCAAGGACAGCGTCAACTGGGGCTTCAACGAGATCGTGTCGGGCTTTTATTCCGGCACCTGCGCGATGCTCGATCAGGACCCGGACGCGCTGATCGCCATCGCGGAACGCATGAAGCCGGAAGAGTTCGGCGTCACCACCATGCCGAAGGGCCCGAAGGGCGGCGCCTATCCGACGCTCGGCTATGCCGGCTGGTCGATGTTCAGCAATTCCAAGAACAAGGACCTCAGCTGGAAGCTGATCGCCACGCTCGACGGGCCGCAGGGCAACCTCGCCTGGAACAAGCGCACCGGCGCCCTGCCGATCTACAAGGCGGCCGAGCAGGACCCGTTCTATGCGAGCCCGCAGTTCAAGGGCTGGTTCGCTGAGCTCGGCGACAAGGACGTGCACCCGCTCGTCATGCCGACCTACCTGCCGGGCTTCGCTTATTTCGCCGATTCAATCGCCGTGAAGTCCAGCCAGCAGGCGCTGCTCGGCCAGATCACTCCCGAACAGCTCAACACCCAATGGGCGGCGGCGCTGACCAAGGACAAGAAGAAGGCAGCCAAGGAGTGAGAACCGCACCCTTTCCCTTCTCCTGCGCGAGCGGGAAACGGTGTCGCGGCGAAGCCGTGACGGGTGCGGGCCAGCGCCGGCCGCAGATCCGTCGCGGTACGGGCGCCGACCCTCGACCGACCTTGCTGCGCAAGGCTGGCTTCTCCCGCTCTCGCGGGAGAAGGGCGTCGTTGCGCGCATGACGGCCCTCGATCTCGGCGCGCCGGCCGCCCCCCGCCTGACCCTGCGCCGCTTTGCGCTGGCGGCCGAGCCCTACCTGTATTGCGCCCCGGCCCTCATCCTGATCGCCGCCATCATGCTGGTGCCGCTGGTGCTGGGCCTGTCCTACGCGTTTCGCGACCTTGTGCTGCTCGACCCCGCGTCGGGCGACTTCATCGGCTTCACCCATTTTGTCGAGGTGTGGCAGGACGACAATTTCTGGAACGCGCTGCGCAACACCCTGGTCTGGACCGTGGTCGCGGTCGGGTTGCAGTTCGGCCTCGGGCTGGTGCTGGCGTTGCTGTTGAACCAGCCGTGCCCGGGGCGCGGCATCATCCAGGCCTTGGTGTTCCTGCCCTGGGCGGTGCCGAGCTTCCTCAGCGGCCTCAACTGGGCCTGGATGTTCAACCCGGTGATCGGGCCGCTACCCTATGTGTTTCACTGGCTCGGCCTCACCGACCGGCCCGAGAATCTCCTGTCCGACCCGGCCCATGCGCTGTGGGGGCCGATCATCGCCATGGTGTGGTGGGGAATCCCCTTCTTCGCCATCACGTTGCTGGCGGCGCTGCAATCGATTCCGAAGGACATTTTCGAGGCGGCGGCGCTCGACGGCGCCGGGGCGATCGAGCGGTTTCGCTCCATCACCCTGCCATTCCTGGCCCCCACCATGGCCATCACGGTGCTGCTGCGCACCGTGTGGATCGCCAATTCGGCCGACCTCATCGTGGTGATGACCCACGGCGGCCCGGCCGATTCCACCCAGATCCTGGCCAGCTACATCTTCACGCAAGCCTTTCAGCGGCTCGATTTCGGCTATGCGTCGGCCCTCGCGGCCGTGCTGCTGGTGCTGCTGCTTGGCTACGCGATGGCGATCGTGCTTCTCCGCCAGACCCTGTTGTCGAGGTCCTGATGCGCGGTGCCGGCCATTGGACGTTCCACTATGGAATGCTGGCCCTGTTCACGGCCTTTGCGCTGTTTCCGCTGTTCTGGGCCTTCAAGGTGTCGGTGACGCCGAACGACCTGCTCTACAGCGAAGGCGTGCGCTTGTGGCCCTCCCGGGTCAGCTTCGCCCATTACGGCACCGTGTTGCGCCATTCGGACTTCCCGCTGTTCTTCCGCAACAGCGTGGTCGTTTCGACCGGCACGGCCGTGCTGTCGACGCTGTTCGCCGCCGCGGGCGGCTATGCGGTGTCGCGCTTCAGTTTCCGGGGCAAGCTGCCGATCATCGGCCTGCTGCTCGTCACCCAGATGTTCCCGCTGGTGATGATCGTGGCGCCGATCTTCCGCCTCCTGGCGCCGCTCGGCCTCACCAACAGCCTGACGGGCCTCATCATCGTTTATACGGCGTTCAACGTGCCTTTCGCGGTGTTCCTGATGGGGTCGTTCTTCGACGGCATCCCGAAGGAGCTCGAGGAGGCCGCCATGATGGACGGGGCCAGCCGTTTCCAGGCGCTGCTGCAGATCATCCTGCCCCTGACCTTGCCCGGCATCGCGGCGACGCTCGGCTTCGTGTTCACGGCCGCCTGGAGCGAATTGTTGTTCGCCTTGATGCTGAATTCGTCCACGGCGGCCAGCACCTTTCCGGTGGGGCTCCTGGCCTTCGTGTCGAAGTTCTCGGTCGATTTCGGGCAGATGATGGCGGCCGGCATCATGGCGCTGATCCCCGTCTGCATCTTCTTTTTCCTCATCCAACGCCATCTCGTGCAGGGCCTCACGGCCGGCGCCGTGAAAGGGTAGTTATGGCCGCCATCGGCATCTCGGGCATCGAGAAGAACTACGGCCCCATCCCGGTGCTGCGCGGCATCGACCTCGACATCGCGGACGGCGAGTTCGTGGTGCTGGTCGGTCCTTCGGGCTGCGGCAAGTCCACCCTGCTGCGCCTCATCGCCGGCCTAGAGGCGATCGACCGGGGCGAACTGCGCATCGCCGGCCGCCGTGTCAACGAGCTTGCCCCGAAGGACCGCGACCTCGCCATGGTGTTCCAGAGCTACGCGCTCTACCCGCACATGACGGTGGCCGACAACATGAGCTACGCGCTGCGGCTGCGCAGAACCCCGAAGGACAAGGTGGCGGCGGCGCTGGCCGCGGCCTCGGCAAAGCTCGGCCTCGAGCGGCTCACCGAGCGAAAGCCGCGGGCCCTGTCGGGCGGCCAGCGCCAGCGCGTCGCCATGGGTCGCGCCATCGTGCGCCACCCGCAGGCCTTTCTGTTCGACGAGCCGCTGTCGAACCTCGATGCCCGGCTGCGCGAGCAGATGCGCTTCGAGATCCGCAAGCTGCACCGCGATCTCGGCGCCACCTCGGTCTACGTCACCCACGACCAGATCGAGGCGATGACCATGGCGGACCGCATCGTGGCCATGAACGAGGGCGTCATCCAGCAGGTCGGCACCCCGGCCGAGCTTTACGACACCCCCGCGAACCTCTTCGTGGCCGGCTTCATCGGCTCGCCGGCCATGAACGTGCTGCAGGGCGAAGTGGTGGCGGGTGAAGGGGGCACGACCGTGCGGATCGGCGGCGCCGTGCTGGCCAGCGTGTCGCCCGGCACCCGGCCCGGGCCGGTGACGCTCGGGGTACGGCCCGAACGCATCGCTCTGACGGCGCCGGGCGACGGCGCCACCGCGACCGTGGAACTAGTCGAACCCACCGGCCTCGCCACCATCGTCCACCTCGACCTCGGCGGCCAGCCGGTGAAGACGTTCACGACCGAGCGGCTGAGCCTGAAGGCCGGCGAACCGGTCGGGCTGCGGCTCGAGGCGGGCGGGCTCAGCTTGTTCGCGCCCGAAACGGGGGAAAGGCTCGTCGCCGCGAAGGCATAGCGACCTGCCTCATTCCGGGGCGGCGAAGCCGAACCCGGAACCGGGGCGTTGCGGCGATCCGGGTGGAAGCATCCCGGTTCCGGGTTCCGCCATGCGGCCCCGGAATGAGGGTTGCAGTGATAACCAAGCCCTCTCTAAAGTCGGGTGCAGTTCCCGCCGGCTCCCATGCTGGTCAGCGCCGTCTGGGCGTCGAACACATAGCGGCCGTTGCACACCTGCACCTCGGGCGGCTGGGCGCTGCGGTCGAAATAGTCCGTGCCCTGCTTCAGGTTCTGCCAGAACGGCGCGTTAACATCGGCGCGGTGCTGGTCGAGCGCGTCGGCCGTCATGCGGAACGGCAGCGCCTGCACCTGGAAGCGGTCCTGGCCACCCGCAAAGGCCTCGTGGGCGAGGCCGAAGATCTCCTCCATCTGCTCGTTCGTCATGGCATAGCAGCCGACCGAGCGGCAGCCGCCATGCACCATCAGCGAGTCGCCGGTGCGGCCGTAGGAGCGGTCATAAGCGTTCGGATAACCGAGGTTGAAGCTGAGATATTCCCGCGAATGCGGGTTCATCTGGTTGCGGCCGATCCAATAGAAGCCTTCCGGCGCCTGGTGGTCGCCCTCGGCCTTCTTGGGCCCGAGCGCGCCCGAGAAGTGGCAGATGGCATAGCTCTTCAAGAGCCGGAAGGCGCCGGTGCGGTCCTGCTTCCACACCTCCAGCCGGCTGTCCTGCTTGATGATGCGGACGAAGATGGGCGCGCCGCGCTCCATGTTCATCGACTGCATCAGCGCCAGCGTCTCCGGATAGACGGTGCCGGTCTTTTCCGGCTCGATCTCGGCCGCGCAGCCGGCCAGGAGCCCCAGCATCGCCAGTGCCACGAGGCGCGCGCCCCAAGCCTGTCCCAGTGTCGCCATCGCCGAAAGCCTCCGCGGCCGGCTGCTTGCCGGGGAAAGGCAGGTAAAATGTGACGGGATCCTTTACCGGGGGATGAACGATGCCGCAGGAAAGCCACCCAGCGGTGGATAAGTGCCGCCCCGGACGCCTAAGACTTTCCCATGCCTCGCCCATGACCCTCGATCCACACCACCGGCTCGACGCCTGCCTGGCCGGCCATGACACCCCGCGGGTGCTGGTGGTGGTGGCGCACCCGGACGACGAAGTGCTGGGCTGTGGAGCGCTGCTCGGGCGTTTGTCCGACGGGCGGGTGATCCACGTCACCGACGGGGCGCCGCGCGATGGCGACGATGCGCGGCGGCATGGCTTCGCGTCGCCGGCCGCCTATGCGGCCGCGCGGGCCGACGAGGCCAAGGCCGCGCTGGCCATCGCCGGCCTCGGGGCCGGGCAACTGTCCTGCCTCGGCCTGCCGGACCAGGGCGTTTCGTGGCGCTTGGCCGAGGTGGCAACCCGGCTCGGCCCCGCTCTCCTGGCCTGCGACCTCGTGCTGACCCACGCCTTCGAGGGCGGCCATTGCGACCATGACGGGGTGGCCTTCGCGGTCCACGCCGCCCTGCGCCGCCTGCCCGACGCGGTGCGGCCCACGCTCGTCGAAATGCCGTTCTACCATGCGGCGGCGGACGGCTGGTGTCGCCAGGTGTTCCTGCCCCACCCCGGCGCGAGCCCCGAGCGGCTGTTGCGGCTCGATGCCGCCGCCGAGGTCCGCAAGGCTCGGATGATCGCTGCCCATGCGAGCCAAGGAGACACGCTCCGCTCGTTCGACGGCACGGTCGAGCGCTTCCGGTTGGCGCCCCCTTATGATTTCGCGGCGCGGCCGCATGCCGGCGACCTGCTTTACGAGCGGCATGGCTGGAACCTCGACTGGCCGAGCTGGGTCGCCCGGGTTGGCGCCGCCGAAGCGGCCTTGGCCCGATGAGCCTCACGATCCTCAGTGTCGGCTATCCGCTGGCGGCCGTTTCGCCCAACAGCGCCGGGGGCGCCGAGCAGATCCTGGCGGCGCTCGACCGCGCCCTGGTGGCGGCCGGCCATCGCTCGATCGTGGTGGCGCCGGCAGGTTCGCGGGTGGCCGGGCACCTGCACGCCATCGCGCCCGTGCCGGACGGTATCGACCCGGCCGCGCAGCGCCGCGCCCAGGACGAGACCGCCACGGCCATCGCGGCCGTCCGGGCTCGCGAAGCCGTCGACCTGATCCACCTGCACGGCATCGACTTCCCGGCCTATCATCCGGCGCCCGGCGTGCCGGTGCTGGCCACCCTGCACCTGCCGCCCGACTGGTACCCGGCCGAGGCGCTGCGGGGTGACAGCCCCGACACCTGGCTGCATTGCGTGTCCGAGGCCCAGCACGCCACCTGTCCGCCGTCACCGCGGCTGCTGCCGCCACTCCCCAACGGCGTGCCGCTTGAGCGCCTCACGGCCCGCCATGCCAAGCGAAATTTCGCTTTGTTCCTTGGCCGCATCTGTCCCGAAAAGGGCGTCCACCTGGCGATCGCGGCCGCCCGCGCCGCCGGTGTCCCGTTGCTCATCGCCGGGCAGGTTTATCCGTATCCCGATCACCAGCGCTATTTCGACGAGGCCGTGCGTCCGGCGCTTGGACCCGGGTGCCGCTTCCTCGGCCCGGTCGGCTTCGCGCGCAAGCGGCGGTTGCTCAGCGCGGCGCGCTGCCTGCTGGTGCCCTCCTTGGCGGCCGAAACCTCCTCGCTGGTGGCCCGCGAGGCCGCGGCCTGCGGCACGGCCGTGATCGCCTTCCCGAATGGCGCCATGACCGAAACGGTGGAGCACGGTCGTACTGGATTTATCGTCGATGACGTGGCCGGCATGGCGGCAGAAATCGGAAACGCCGGACGGATCGCGCCCGAAGCCTGCCGCGCCGTCGCGGCCGCACGCTTTTCCGAGGCCGTCATGGTTGATCGATACCTCGCGCTTTACAGCCAGCTTTCGGGACGCGCATGAGGGTCGAAACGCTCACCACGCTCGATGACCTCGTCCGGCTGGAACCGGCCTGGGCGGCCTTGTTCGGGCGCGTGCCCGCCGCGGCGCCCTTCGCCTCGCCGGCCTGGCTGATCCCCTGGTGGCGGATCTTTGCGCCCGGCCGTCTCGCCACCCTGGCGGTGTGGGAGGGCGACGCCCTCGTGGCCCTGGCGCCGCTTTATGTCGAGACGGGCCCCGCGCTGCGCCGCCTGCTGCCGCTCGGCATCGGCCTCAGCGACCACATGGACGTGCTGATCGACCCCGCCCATGCGGCCGCCGCGGGCCAACGGCTGGCCGAGGCGATCGGGGCGACGCGCCGCGACTGGGAATGCTGGTCGGCCGAGGAGGCCGCGCCCGGGGCCGCCGTGCTGGGCCTGCCGGAGCCGTACGGCTGCGCCTCGACCTGGGCCGACCACAGCGCCTCGCCGGTGCTGGACCTGCCAGGATCCGGCGACACGCTCGACGCCGTCATCCCGCCCCGCAAGCGCCGCAAATGGCGCATGGCCCTCAACCGCGTCGGGCGGCGCGACTGGCGCATCGCGGCGACCACGCCCGAGACGCTCACGGAGGACCTCGGCCACCTGTTCCGCCTGCATGGGGCCCGCTGGGAAAGCCGCGGCGAGGCCGGCGTGCTGGCCGATGCGCGCGTGCAGGCCTTCCACGCCGCCGCCGCGCCCGGCCTGCTGGACGCAGGGCTACTGCGGCTCTGGACCCTGCGGATCGACGGCACGGTGGCGGGTGCCTATTACGGCTTCGCGCGCCCCGGGGCCGCCTATGCCTATCTGGGCGGCTTCGACCCCGCTTTTGCGTTCGAGAGCCCGGGCACGTTGCTGGTGGGCCACGCCATCGAATCCGCCTGGCAGGACGGGGCCGCCGCGTTCCAGTTCCTGCGCGGCCAGGAGGCTTACAAATACGAATGGGGCGCCGTCGATCGCTGGACGCGCCGCCGCTCCGTGGTGCCGCTATGACGGCGCTCGATGAGGCGCTCGCGGCCGCCGCCACCGGAACGGCGCCCGACACGGTGGCGCTGATGCGCATCCTGATGGAGGCCACCACCGAGGCTGCGGCCCGCGACGGGCTCGCGGCCATGCAGGCGGCCCATGCGGGTGACGCCGAAGCGGCCGCGGCCCTTGGACGCGTGGCGGCGCTCTGGGCCGCCACGCCCGGGGCCTGGGATGCCGTGCGCAACACCGTGGCCAGGATCGCCCATCGTCCGCCCGGCGACGGCCCGGATGCCGTGCTGACCTATTGGGCCGCGAGCTTCGATCGGCTGGTGGCGGCGCAGCCGGAAGCCAGCGTGGCGCTCTACAGTCTCGGCAGCCCCGCCGTGCTGGCCGCCGCCACGGACGAGATCGTGGCCCTGATGGACCGTTGGGGCCTGCTGGCACCTGCCGGCCACGTGCTCGACCTCGGCTGCGGCATCGGCCGCTTCCTGCAGGCCCTGGCGCCGCGCGTCGCCCACGTGACCGGCCTCGACATCTCGGCCGGCATGGTGGCCGAGGCGCGCCGCCGCTGCGCCGGCCTCGGCAAGGTGACAGTGCGGCAGGGCAGCGGCCGCGACCTCGCCGGAGTGGCGGACGACAGCCTCGATCTCGTGCTGGCGGCCGACGTGTTTCCTTATCTGGTGGAAGCCGGCGGCGGCCTCGCCGAGGCTCATGTGGCCGAGGCCGCGCGGGTGCTGGGGCCGGGAGGGTCGCTGTTGATCCTCAACTACAGCTACCGGGGCGATGCTGCGGCCGATCGCGCCGCCGTCATGGCCTCGGCCGTCGCCCATGGGTTCGCGGTGGAACGCGCCGGCACCCGCGACTTCGCGCTATGGGATGGCGCGGCCTTCCTGCTGCGGCGCTTTCCCGCACGCTGATCGGCCAGGAACTCCGCCATCCGACTCTCGTTAGCGACTCGCCTCGGGCAGGGGCATTCGGGGGGACCACGCTTCATGGCAACAGCACATCCGGTCGCGCGCGGCCCGCGGCCGAAGCGCTCCTCGTCGAACCGGGCCGTCGATTTCCTGCTCGGCCGCCACATCGCCACCAACGAAGCCGAGCAGCGCAAGATCGGCCCGCTCGAGGGTGTGCCCGCCATGGGGCTCGACGGCCTCGGCTCCTCGGCCTACGGGCCCGAAGCCGCGCTCACCATTTTGATGCCGCTCGGGGCCGCGAGCCTCAGCCTGGTCGAGCCCATCGTGGCGCTGCTCGTGGCCTTGCTGGCCGTGCTCTACGTGAGCTACCGGCAGACCGTGGCGGCCTATCCGTCGAACGGTGGCGCCTATGTGGTGGCGCGGGAAAACCTCGGCGAAACCGCGAGCTTGCTGGCCGCCGCCGCCATCATGATCGACTACATCCTCAACGTCGCGGTCGGCATCTCGGCCGGAGTGGCGGCGCTCATCTCCGCGGTGCCGTCGCTGCACGCCTGGACGTTGCCGCTCTGCCTCGGCGTTCTGGTGCTGATCACGCTGATCAACCTGCGCGGCACGCAGGAATCGGGCCGCGTGCTGGCGCTGCCGACCTATGGCTTCGTGGCCTGCTTCCTCGTCATCATCGGGATCGGCGTCGTCGAGGCGATCCGGCACGGCGGCGTTCCGACGCCGGTGATCGCGCCGCCGCCGCTCGCGGGCGGCACGGAAGCCGTGTCGCTGTGGCTGTTGTTGCGCGCCTTCGCGAGCGGCTGCACCGCCATGACGGGCGTCGAGGCGGTGAGCAACGGCGTCAATGCTTTCCGGGCGCCCGTGGTGCGCAACGCGCGGGCGACACTGTCGGCCATCTGCGCCATCCTGGGCCTGCTGTTGATCGGCATCGCCTATTTGGGCAAGGCCTACAAGGTGGGCGCGATGGACCAGTCCCAGCCCGATTACCAGAGCGTGCTGTCGCAGCTTTGCGGCGCCGTGGTGGGTCATGGCTGGTTCTACTACGTCGCCATGGCGACCTTGCTGTGCGTGCTGGCGTTGTCGGCCAACACCAGCTTCGTCGGCTTCCCGCGCCTGTGCCGGTTGGTGGCCGAGCATGGCTATTTGCCGAAGCCCTTCGCGGTGGCGGGGCGGCGGCTCGTTTATTCGGTCGGCATCCTTTATCTTGCGGTCACGGCAGGGCTGCTGCTGATCGCCTTCGGCGGCATCACCGACCGCCTGATCCCGCTCTTCGCCATCGGGGCCTTCGCGACCTTCACGCTCAGCCAGGCCGGGATGGTGGCGCATTGGCTGCGCGAAGCGCGGGGCGGCAGCGAGGGCCGCAACCGGGTCCGGCTTGGCGTCAATGCGCTCGGCACCGCCACCACGGCGGTGGCGCTCGCCATCATCGTGGTGGCCAAATTCGCCGAAGGGGCGTGGATCACCGTGCTGGCGGTGCCGCTTGTGATCTTCGGTCTGAAGGGCATCCACGGTTATTACGTCCGTCTCGCCGAACGGCTGCGCCCCGCGGGGCCGCTCGATCTCAGCGCCACCGACGCGCCCGTGGTGCTGGTCGCCACGCGGGGTTGGGACCGGTTGTCCGAAAAGGCGCTGCGATTCGCCGTGCGGCTGTCGCCTGATGTGGTCGCTACCCATCTGCTCGACCTCGACGGCGAGGACGACCGGGACGCCCTAAAAGCCTTGCAGGCGCAATGGCGCCATGAGGTCGAGGAGCCGGCCCGTTTGGCCGGCGGCCCCGTGCCGCGCCTGATGGTGCTGCAGGCGTCCTACCGCCGCATCCATGCGCCGTTGTTGAAGCTGATCGAGCGCATCCAGGCCGAACAGCCCGACCGCATCGTGGCGGTGCTGGTGCCGGTGATCGCCAAGCCGCATTGGTGGCAGGCGCTGCTCCACACCCGCCATGCCAGTCGGCTGAGCCAATCCTTGCTGCGTTACGGCGGCGACAAGGTGGTGGTCATCAACGTGCCGCTGCATGTCGGCGCCGACCTGCCGGAAGACGGCCTGATCGACCAGGAGCGACCGGCGGTGCGCAGGCAGGCGGCGGAATGAAGCGCCGGTGGGTCGCTGTTGCGATCAGGCCATCGGCGTCGCTCAACTAAGCCGCCGGGGACGCCCAACCCACCGTCGCGTAATCGGCCGTCTCGAGGTTGGCGATCAACCCGGGCCCGGTCGGGCGCCAGCCGAGCCGCTCGCGTGTGATGGCGCTCGAGGCCGGCATGTCCATGGCCACGAAGGCGGCCATCCAGCCGAAATGGGCGGCGGCTTCGTCGGGCGACAGCGACACGGTCGGGATGCCGAGGCCACGGCCGATCGCGGTGGCGACGGCCCGCACCGTGATGCCTTCCTCGGCCACCGCATGGTAGCGGGCGCCCGGCTCGGCCGCCTCGATGGCCAGCCGGTAGAGTTGTGCGACATCCGCCACCGCCGCCGCCGGCCAGCGGTTATGGCCATCGCCCACATAGGCCGAAATCCCCTGGGCGCGGGCGATGTCGATCGCCGGCGAGATGAGGCCCTGCTTGCGGGTGTCGTGTACCTGGGGCAGGCGCATCACCGACACGTTGATGCCATCGGCCAGGAGCGCGGCCCCGGCCTGCTCGGAGGCGATGCGCGGGTTCGGGTGGTCGGCCGCCATCACGTCCTCGCGCGCCAACTGGCCCGGCCCCGAGCTGCCGATGCCGGTGCCGGAGGTGATCAGCAGCGGGCGGTCGCTCCCCTTCAGCGCCGCGCCGAGCGCCGCGATGACGTGCCTGTCCTTCTCGCAATTGGCGACGAAGCGGGAAAAGTCGTGGTCGAAGGCGGTGTGGATGACGGCATCGGCCGTCGCGGCGCCGGCCAGTAAGCCATCGGGCGCTTCGAGCGTGCCGCGATAAGGCTCGACGCCGGCTTTCGCCAGAGCCGCGGCCCCGGCGTCCGATCGTGTGACGCCGATGACCTGATGGCCGGCGCCGATGAGCTCAGGGATGAGGTGCGAGCCGATGAACCCGGTGGCTCCGGTGAGAAAGATGCGCAAGGCATTAGCTCCGTTGTGGCGACGGAGCCTTTATCGGGCCGGCTGATCCTGGGTAAAAGACGAGACATTATCGGGGTATGGCGACCACCTGGATATGGGGGCGCCGCTGCCGCGCCGTCGTCAGGCCCTGCCGGCCAGGGTGGTTTCCAGCTCCAAAGCCCGGTGGGCCGCCGTATGGGCCGCCAGCACCTGGGCGCGGGCGGCCTCCGCCATGACGGCGCGGTCCCGGTCGCCCCAGCTCCGCAGAAGCGTCAGGACGTCGTCGCCCGTGCGGGCGAGCGCGATCGAGCGACCCGGCTCGAGCACGCTGTCGATGCCGTCCCATACGTCCGACACGATCGGGGTGCCGCAGGCCGCTGCCTCGAACAACCGGACGCTGGGGCTCCAGCCGGCCTTGACCATGTCGGCCCGGGTGACGTTCAGCGTCATGCGGCTCGAGCCGTAGAATTCGGCGTGATCCTGCGGCCCGACATGCTCGAAGCGCTCGACGTTGGTCGGCCAGACGATGTCTGCCGGATATTGCGAGCCCGCCACCACGAACCGCAGGTCGGGCGCCCGCCGGGCGGGGTCGAGCAGCAGCCGCTCCAGCACCGGCTGCCGGTCGGGACTATAGGTGCCGAGGTAGGACAGGTCCCAGCGCTTCGCGTCGTGGCGCGGCCGGTAAAGCGCCGGATCGACGCAGCAATATAGCGCGCGCGGGTCGGGCGAGCCGTAATGGTTGCGCAGCCGCTCGAGCGTCGGGCCGCCCGTGAAGCTGAGATAGGTGCCGTAGCCGGGGATCAGCGCCGGCGACAGATAGGTGCAGGTGCCGGCTTCGAGCGCCGCCAGCGTCACCGGCGTATCGATGTCGTAGAAGGCCGTCACCCCGCGTGCGGTCCGCTGCGCCCAGGCCCCGACCGCGATGCCGTCCGGCACGTAGGACCCGACCAGCACCGCATCGGCGGATGCCACCGCGTCGGCATGCTGGTCGAGCGCGTCGAGATCCGGATAAAAGGCGAGGCGGCAGAAATCCGGGTCGCTGAGATCGCGCGCCGTGCCCGAATACCAGGGCACGTCGCGCTCCAGGAACAGGATGTCGTGGCCGCGCGCCGCAAAGGCCCGCAACAGCGACCGATAGGTGGTGGCGTGACCGTTGCCCCAGGAGGACGACAAGCTGAGCCCGAGGACGACGAGCTTCACGCGACGATCCTGGCGCGCTTGGCCGCTGCCTCGGCCCGGATGATGGCGTCGGCCTCGACGGCGCGGCGCGCATAGGTGTGGTCGCGCACGATGCGGGCCCGGGCCGCCTCGCCGATCGCGCGGGCGCGGTCCGGCGTCAGGGCCGCCACATGGTCGGCGACGTCCTGGCCGTCGCGCGCCACCAGCACCTCGGTGTTCTCGTCGAGGAACAGGTCGAGGCCCACCCAGGCGTCGGTGATCAGGCAGGCGCCGGCGCCCGCGGCCTCGAACACCCGCGTGGCGGGCGAGAAGCCGGTCGAAGCCATCGAGTCGCGCGCGATGTTGAGCACCGCCAGGGGGGACGTGTTGAAGCCGTTGTGGTCGCGCGTGTAGACGTGGCCGACGTCGCGCACGTTCGACGGCATCGGCTTGTCGTGCCAGCCGTTGCCCCCGATCAGGAAGCGGCGCTCGGGCTGCAGCGCCGCCGCCCGCAGGAAGAACTCCTCCACCCGGGCTTCGCGGTCGGGCAGGCGGTTGCCCAGGAACGACAGGTCGGCCCGCAGGCGCTCCTCGCCCGGCACCGGATGGTGGGTGGCGGGATCGAGCGCGTTGTATATCGGCACGCAGCGCTTGGCCCCGAACCCTTCATAGGCGGCGATCACCGGCGGGCCGCCGCCATAGGTGAACACGAGGTCGAGCGCCGGCAGGATCCGGCGCAACGGGTGGTCGGGCGCGGCGCCCATCTCGGCCAGGGTCGCGGGGGCGTCGACGTCCCAGAAGATCTTGACCGCATCGGGCCGGGCGGCCCGCATGACGCCCTCGAGCAGTTCGTCGTCGAAGACGCCGACACCGCTGGCCTTCACCACCACATCGGCCTCGGCCGCGCGGGCCATGGCGTCGCGCGCGGCTTCGATGGTGGCCGGATACACCACCACATCGGCCCAGTCCGGCGGCTCGATATCGCGGTGCTGCTGCCGGCCATAGGCGTCGGGCTCGAAGAAGGTCGTGCGATAGCCGAGGCGCGCCAGCTCACCCACCATGCCGCGGTAATAGGTGGCGGCACCGTTCCAATAGGACGACAACAGGCTGGAGCCGTAGAAGGCGATCTTCATGCGTTGGGCATAGGTGCGAGAAACATCAACGGAGGCAGGGTGTGCAGGCGCGTCATGCCGGAGGTCGCAGGGCGGCAAAGCGCGGTCCCCATATCGCTCCAGCCCTCATTCCGGGGCCGCGAAGCGGAACCCGGAACCGGTGTGCTGCGACCTGGATCGCCCGGGCTCCCCGGTTCCGGGTCCAACGTGGCTGTTCCGGAATAAGCATGTGCGTTTGCTGCGAGGCCGCGTCCATCAGGCCGCCGCGCCGGAAAGCCGCGCCACCGTGGCCAGCAACTCGTCGGCCCGGTGGGCGCAGGTATGGCGGGCCCGGATGGTCTCGAGCCCGCTCGCCACGAGCGCGGCCCGCAGGTCGGCGTCATGGGCCACGGCGGTGAGCTGCGCCGTCATCGCGGCCTCATCGGCGGCCATCAGGAAATCCTGCCCGACCCGGAACAGCCCTTCGCTATCGGACCATGGGGCGGACAGCAGCGGGATGCCGCAAGCGAGCGCCTCGAACACCCGGATGGTCGGGATCCCGGGGAGCACGGTGGTGTAGAAGCGACGCGGCACATGCACTGTGGCGAGATGGCGGGCGAAGCTCGCGGGCGCCGCCGCATTGGGGAGCCAGCCCCGGTAGGCGACGCCGTAGCGCGCCAGTGT
Source organism: Lichenihabitans sp. Uapishka_5 (assembly GCF_033947565.1). Lineage (NCBI taxonomy): Bacteria > Pseudomonadati > Pseudomonadota > Alphaproteobacteria > Hyphomicrobiales > Lichenihabitantaceae > Lichenihabitans > Lichenihabitans sp. Uapishka_5. The sequence goes on along the minus strand of NZ_JARPVX010000032.1, from coordinate 11,605 downwards.
CGCCAGCGCGGTCTCGGGGTAGCGCACCCCGTGGACCGTGAGCGGCAGCCCGGCTGCCTCGGCCGGGCGGAACAGGAAGCGTTCGAGCTCGGTCGAGCGTTCGTCGTCGCCCCAATTGCCGATCCAGACGAGGCCCTGCCGCTCCCCCTCGACGGTGGGCGGGTGGAATACGTGGGTGTCGGCCGCCTCGTGCCAAACGCTAACGCGGTCGCCCCAGCCCCAGCCGTGGTACACATCCGCCAGCGTTTCGCCGAAGGCCAGCACGCCGTCATACCCGTCGAGGTCGAAGGCGCGCATCGCCTCGGGGTCGCTGACGGCGCGGTGGTGGGTGTCGTGGAACAACAGCGTAAAGGGAGCGCCGCGCTTCCTGAGCGCCCCGACGGCCGCCACCAGGGACGGTTCGTTCCATTCGTGCATGATCACGAGGTCGGCGCCCTCAACCAGGGCGGCCGGATCGGTGTCGGGCCGGTAGGTGACGGGCGCGAGGTCGGGATAGTTCTGCCGAAAGGCGTCGAGCCCGGCCGGGCCGCCGTCGCGCAGCAGGTTGCCGAGGCTCCAGTTGCCTTCGGGCTCGAGCGCCTGCACCGCGTGGCCGCGTCGCATCAGCTCCGACAACACGCCCCGCAGGAAGTGGGCGTTGCCATGGTTCCAGCAGGACAATAGCGAATGCGTGAAATAGCGGATCTTCACGCCGCGCGGTCCGCCAGCCCGGGCACCAGCGTGCGGTAAAGGCCCTGCATATCGGCCACAAAGGCGTCGAGCCCGAACACGCGAGCCCGGTTCTCGGCCGCATTGGCCATGTCGGCCCGCAGGGTTTCATCCGACAGGAGGCGACCGACCGCCGCAGCAAAGGCTTCGGCGTCGTCCGGGTCGACGAAAAGGGCCGCATCGTCCCAGAGTTCGCGGAACGTCGGAATGTCGCTGAGCACAAGCGCGCAGCCGGCCTGGGCAGCTTCGAGCACCGCGAGGCCGAAGGGCTCGTAGCGGGCCGCCGACACGTAGACGGGCCGTTCGGCCAGCACGGCGCGGATCTCCGCCTCGCTGAGCGAGCCCAGCAGGTCGAGGTAACGCAGCTCGGGCCCACCCCCGTAAGGGGCTTCGACCGGCCCGGCGGCCCGGAATGGTGCCGTCGTCAGGGCCGCGACGCGGTCGAGCAGGGCGATGTTCTTGCCTTCGTCCCACAGGCGGCCCGAGGTGAAGACGGTCTCGACGGCGGCGTCGGGCGGGGCATCGCGCACCGGGGCACGACCGTTATGCACCACCTCCGGCATGGCACCGAGGTCATAGGCCGAGCGTGTGGCTTCGGCGAAGGCGCGGCTCGGCGCCACCAGGAGACCGGCGGCCTTGTAGCCGCGCGCCACCGCATCCTTCTGCCAGGCCATGGTGTCGGGCAGGGCGGTGGTCTTCACGGCCTTCCACCAGGTGGCGGTGCAGGAATGGCAGATGGCCACCACGGGCGGCTCGAACCGCACATCCGCCGCAAGCGCCGGATGGTTGAGGTGGATCAGGTCGACGGCTTCGCGCCGCGCCAGGGCCGCCAGCGCCTCGCCGGCCTGCGCCAGCTCGGCCGCGTCGCGGGCCAGCCACTCGGGCGCGTGGCCGAGGTCCGTCACCACGAGCCCGGCGTCGAGCGCCGCCTTGCGTCGAGTCTCGTCGAGCCCCGGTCCCACCGTGGCCAGGTGGATGGCGTAGCCTCCCTGCGCGAGGGCACGTCCGAGGTCGAGCGCATAGGTCCAGATGCCGCCGACGGCGTCGGTCGTGATCAGGATTTTGGGAATGTCAGGCATCAATGGGCCGGGCAGCAGGCCAGTTCGAGTTCGGGCAGCGGCACGGGCCGCTCGTCCTGGATGTCGCTGAAATTGGAAAACTGGGCGAGGTAGTGGGCATGGGCCCGCTCCCAGGCCTGCCCGTCCGGCAGGCCCCACAGCTTCCGATAATCGGGCGACGACGGGTAGGGATACAGCGGGACGGGATCGTTGGCCCAGACGCCCTGGGCCCGCAGTCCCTCGCGCCACGCCAAGACGATGGCGGGGTCGTCGTTGCTTGTCTCGATCAGGTTGGCCTGCACGAAAGGCACCGACCGCCGCGCGTGCACCAGACGTGCCGCCAGCTCGTCGGTCGACATGCGGCATTGCTTGTCGAGCTGGGCGCGCCCCTCGACCGTCAGGCTCTCGACCCCGGCCTCGATCGACACGCAGCCGGCGGCCCCGAGCAGGTCCAGCATGTCGGGCTTCCACAGGTCGATGCGGGTCTGGATGCCGAATTCGATCGAGCGGCTGACCAGCGCCTCGAGCAACGGCCGATCGGGCAGGAAGATCTCGTCGATGAAGTAAACGTATTCGACGCCCTGGGCCACGAGGCCGTCGATCTCGGCCAGCAGGGGGGCAAGGTCGCGCTTGCGGTATTTGTCGCGGAAGTCGATCTTGGCGCAGAACGAACAATGATAGGGGCAGCCGCGCGAGGCCTCGACCTCGGCGCCGGGGCGCTCGGGCTTGCGGTCGAAGCGGTGGTGATGGTGGTGGTGCCGGGCCACCCAGCTGTCCGGCCAGCGCAGGGCCGGCAGATCGGTGAAGCGACCCGCGTGCGGGGCTCCGGTCACCCGCACGGTATCCCCTTCCGTGAACGCGATGGCGGGCACGGCCGCGAGGTTTTCGGCCCCGGCCAGCAGCGCCACGACCTCCTCGCACTCGCCCCGCACCACTACGTCGGCACCAAGCTTGCGCAGCGTCGTTTCCGGTGTCACGGAGCCGTGCGGACCGACCGCGACCGTGCGGCCGCCCCGGGCACCGAGATGGGTGAGGAAGTCGCGCGGCACCTTCAGTTCAGGCGGAGCGCAGCGCCAGAACAGGTAACTCGGCGCCGTGGTGACGACCGTCATGGCAGGGGCGAAATCCGCCACCGCATCGGCCAGATCGGCGTTCGCGGTGTCGTTCAGGTGGCCGTCGAGCAACAACACCGTGTGGCCGGCGGACTCAAGCAGCGCCTTCGCATAACCGAGCTCAAGCGGCAGGTGCGGCGAGCGACAGCCGAAATAGATGCTGCGGGCGAAATCCCAGTGGGGATTGACCAGAGCAACTTTCACGACGACGCCGTCCCTTCCAGCTGACTGCTGATTGGCAGATGTATCCCACGCTCCGCCGCAAGCCAAGCCACGAGGTTCGTGACGCCGCGCCGCCACGGCACGGGGGCCTTCAGATCGAGCGCCGTTATCACGGCGCGGCTGTCCGACACGTAATATTTCTGGTCGCCGGCTCGCCAATCGTGATGCTCGGTGCTGACCGGGCGGCCGATGGTGTCTTCCAGGTGGCGCACCAGCTGGCGCAGGCTGACGGCGTTGCGGGGCCCGCCGCCGAGATTGAAGGCGCGGCCCGCGACGCGGTCGATGTTGCGCCAGGCGCCGAGATAGGCCGCGCAGGCATCGCCGACATCGAGCGCGTCGCGCACCTGGCAACCGTCGCCGAAGATCGTGATGGTTTCGCCGGTCAGCGCCTTGATGGCGAAATGCGCGAGCCAACCCTGGTCTTCTGTGCCCATCTGGCGTTCGCCATAGATGCAGCTCATACGCAGCACGGCGGTCGGCACGCCGTAGGATCGGGCGTAGTCGAGCACGTATTGGTCGGCCGCCCCCTTGGAACAGCCATAGGGAGTGTGGAAGTCGAGCGGCCGGTCTTCGCCGATGCCAGTGTCGCGCAGCCGCGGGTCGGCCGGCACATAAGCGTCGTTGGTGCGGGTCAGCTCGACATCGCCGAGGTCGCCATAGACCTTGTTGGTGGAGGCGAAGATGAGCGGCGCCGGCTGGGAACGTCCGCGCAGGGCTTCGAGCAGATGCACGGTCGCGGCGACATTGATGGCGAAGTCGTCGAGCGGCGACACGAGGCTGGTGGTCACGGCCACCTGGGCCGCGAGGTGGAACACCACGTCGGCCGCCGCGGCCGCCTCGCTCAGCGTCGCGTGATCGCGGATGTCGGCATGGATGTGCCGAATGCGCTCGGGATGGCGCTCCATCAGCCAGGCGAGATTGCGCTCGGTGCCGGGACGCTGCAGCGAATCGTAGAGCGTGACCGCATGGCCGGCCGTGGCCAGCCGGTCGGCGAGGTTGGTGCCGATGAAGCCGGCGCCGCCGGTGACGAGCGCGCGCTGCGGAGCGTCCCGCATCAAGCCACCAGTCCGCGGGCTTCGAGCTCCTGCCGTGCCTCGCCGACACGGTCGGTGGCTTCCTGGCGCGACACCCATTCGGCGAGCTCCGTCAGCCCGTCCCGGAAATCCTCGATCGGCTCGAAGCCGAGCTGCTCGACCGCCTTGTCGATGTCCGGGATGCAGTGCCGGATGTCGCCGGCCCGTGCCTTCCCGGCGATCTCGGGGCGGATGTCGGCCCGGCCCATGGCGTCGGCCAGCAGCGTGGCGACGTCGTTGACGGACCGGTCCTCGCCGCTGCCGATGTTGAACACCCCGCCGGCCGCCTTCGGGTGGTCGAGCGCCAGCAGAAAGGCGCGCGCCACGTCCTTGACGTGGACGAAGTCGCGTCGTTGCTGGCCGTCCTCGAAGATCACCGGCGCCACCCCGTTGGCGATGCGCGAGGCGAAGATGGCCAGCACGCCCGTATAGGGGTTCGACAGGGCCTGGCCGGGGCCATAGGCGTTCCATAGCCGCAAGGCCACGCCTTCCATGCCATAGGCGGGCGCCACCGTGAGGGTCAGCCGCTCCTGCACGAACTTCGTGATGGCATAAACGGAGGCGAGCGTCGGCCGCTTGGTTTCCGGCGTCGGGATCGGCTCCATCGGCAGGCCGGCGGCGTCGAGCGGGTCCCAGGAGGCGTCGTTCGGCCCGCGCGGGCGGCGCAGCACGTCCTCGTGCGTGGTGCCCTCGGAATCCTTGTAGAGGCCCTCGCCATAGATGCTCATCGAGGAAGCCACGACGACGCGGGCGACGGGGTCGTCGATCAGCGCCTGGAACAGGGTGGCGGTGCCGAGGTCGTTCACCGAGGTGTAGCGGTCGATGGCATACATGCTCTGGCCGACCCCGACCTCGGCCGCGAGATGCACCACCTTGTCGATGCCCTTGAGGGCGCGGCGGACGGCGTCGATGTCGCGCACGTCGCCCGTCATCAGATCGACCTCGGCGGGCAGCACACCGGGGGCGAGGCCATCGCCATGCACCTGCGGGATCAGGCTATCCAGAACCCGCACGTCGTCGCCGCGCTCGAGCAGCTGCGCCGCCACGAAGCGCCCGATAAAGCCGGCTCCGCCCGTGATGAGTACCTTCTGCGCCATGCCCGTTTTTCGTCCCGCCGCCACGGCACCATCTACAATGCCTTTCGGCTTATGACATGGTTTTCATGGCGGCTGGCAAGTCACCGGAGGGCCGCGCCGGGGCAGCGGTGCTGCGGAGCGCCTTAGCGGCTAACAAATGTCAGGCGGAAAACCGGTCGCAGGGGTGAACAACTGCGGCTTGGCGCCTCACGGGGTGCCGTAGCGCTGCATGAACATCGCCACGACCTCTTCGACGCGCTCGACGACTTCGGCCGGACTCGGCATCGGCACGTCGTGCAGGGTCAGACGGATCAGGTAGAGCGAACCGACGATCGCGGCCAGGAAGATGCTCGCGGCGAGGTCCGGCTCGCCGTGGAACTCACCGCGCAGCTTGGCGGCCCCGAGATATTCGGCCAGCCGCTGGCGCGTGCGCTCCGGGCCGTTGACGAAGAAGATGCGGCCGATCTCGGGATCGCGCGGCACCTCGGCGATGACGATCCGCACGAGACACATCACCTCAGGGCCGTTCATGTGGGTGATGAGCCGGGTGCCGAGGTCGCGCAGCACCGCCTCCATGGCATGCGGCCGGTCGAAGTCGGCATCGAGGGTTTCGCGCAGCAGCCGGGCCCGGTTGCCCAGCACCTCGGCGAACAAGGTCTCCTTGCTGCCGAAATGGCGATACAGGGTTTCCTTCGAGGCGCCGGCCTCGGTCGCGACGCTGCTCATCGTCGTGGCCGTGAAGCCACGGCGCAGGAAAACCGTTTCGGCGACGCGCACGATCTCAAGTCGACGTCGCTCACCCCGTGCTACGGGTGAGAGGTCGATCGGTTGGCATCGTTTCGTGGCTCTTGACACGCCAATCCTTGCCGATCCATTAACCGAACTGATCGGTACGGCTGTCATTCTGCCGTTTGGCCCGTGTCGCAGCAAGCTTCGGATGACTTTCAATGGCGAATAATGCCGATGGCGACGACGATCGCGGGACACGGGGACGATCCGGACGCCGCGACGTGCTCGACATCGGCCAGGGCGGCTCGCGCCGCGACGGGCGCGGCCGAGACCGCGACGACGAGGACGACGACCGGCCCCGCCGCGATGATCGGCGCGACCGCGACCGCGACGACGAGCCCCGCGCCAGACGAAACGACGACGATCGCCGCTCTTCGCGCGACGACGACCGGCGTTCCCGCAAGGAGCCGACGGACGACCGGGACGAGAACACCGACCGGGACGCCAATAAAGGCGACAAGGGCGGCAAAGACGCCAAGGCCGATCAATCCGAAAAGGCCGGCAAGACCGATACCGGCAAGCAGGACGAAGACGCCAAATCCCAGGAACAGCGCAAGAAGCGCCGCCCGACCGTTCTGATCATCGTCGCGGTTGTGGCGCTTCTGGCGATCGCCGGGGGGCTTTATTATTACCTGTCCAACCGGGGCAAGGTCGAAACCGACGATGCCTATACGGATGGCAACGTCGTTTCCATCGCGCCCCAGGTGTCGGGCGAGGTCGTGTCCCTCGACGTCAACGACAACCAGTTCGTCCACAAGGGCGATCCGCTCATCCACATCGACCCGCGGCAATACCAGTTCACCCTCGAGCAGCAGCAGGGCTCGCTCGACACGACCAATGCCCAGGTGGTCAACCAGAAGCTCGGCGTCGAGATCGCCAAGAAGAACTTCCCGGCCGGCCTGCAGCTCGCCAAGGCGAACCTCGAATCGGCCCAGGCGACCCTCGCGCTGCAGAAGCAGAACTACGACCGGCAGAAGAGCCTGCCCAAACAGGCCACCACCCAACAGGAGGTCGACACCGCGACCTCGAACCAGCAGGCCGCACAGGCGCAGGTCGACCAGGCCGAGGCACGCGTGACGCAGGCCGAGCCGGTGCAGCAGAACATCGCCCAGTCGCAGCAACAGGTCAGCCAGCTGCAGGGCCAGATCGAGCAGGCCAAGGGCCGGGTCGATCAGGCCAACCTCAACATCGAATGGACCGTGCTGCGCGCCCCGCAGGACGGCTGGGTGACGCGGCGCAACGTTAACAAGGGCAATTACGTGTCGGCCGGCACGCAGATCATGTCGCTCGTCACCACCGACCTGTGGGTGACGGCCAACTTCAAGGAAACCGAGCTCGACGGCATGCGGGCCGGCCAGCAGGTGGCGATCTCCATCGACGCTTATCCGGATCTCACGCTGCGCGGCCATGTGGATTCGATCCAGCGCGGCTCGGGCTCGAAATTCTCGGCCTTCCCGGCCGAGAACGCCACCGGCAACTTCATCAAGATCGTGCAGCGGGTGCCGGTGAAGATCGTGATCGATTCGGGCACCAAGCCGGATGAGCCGTTGCCGCTGGGCATCAGCGTCGTGCCGAGCGTGATGCTGAAATGAGCGACGCCGCCCATCAGACTTGGAAGCCGCGCTTCAATCCATGGTTGATCGCCATCGTGGTCACGATGGCGGCCTTCATGGAGATCCTCGACACCACCATCGTCAATGTGGCGCTGCCCTATATCGCGGGCTCGCTCGCGACCTCGAGCGACAACGCATCCTATGCGCTGACGGCCTATCTGGTGGCGAACGGCATCGTACTGACGGTGGCGGGCTGGATCTCCGACACGGTCGGGCGCAAGCGCTATTTCGTCATCTGCATCATCATGTTCACGGTGACGTCCTTCCTGTGCGGCATCGCGCAATCGCTCGGGCAGATCGTGTTGTTCCGCGCCATGCAGGGCTTCTTCGGCGGCGGGCTGCAACCCAACCAGCAGGCCATCATCCTCGACACTTTTCCGCCGGCCAAGCGCGCCGCGGCCTTCGGCATCACGGCCATCGCCACCATCATCGCGCCGATCCTCGGCCCGACGCTCGGCGGCTACATCGTCAACCATTCGACGTGGCGGTGGATCTTCTTCGTCAACATCCCGGTCGGTGCGCTGGCGGCCTTCCTCAACTCCGTTATGGTGGAAGACCCGCCGTGGGAAAAGGAAAAGCGGGAAAAGAAGACCCGCGGCATCGACTACATCGGCCTGTCGCTGATCGTGCTCGGCCTCGGCTGCATGCAGATCATGATCGACCGCGGGGAAGACGACGGCTGGTTCGGTTCGCCCTTCATCGTCACCATGGGCGTGCTCGCCTTCATCGGCATCTTCGGCGCGATCTGCTGGCTGCTCACCGCCAAGCAGCCGATCATCAATCTCGACGTCTTCAAGGACCGCAACTTCGCCATGGGGTCGGTGCTGATCGGCGCCATGGGGGCCATCCTTTACGCCAGTGCGGTGTTGATTCCCCAGTTGGCCCAGCAGCAGCTCGGCTATGACGCGCTGTGGTCGGGGCTGATCTTGTCGCCCGGCGGCATCGTCATCATCCTGCTGATCCCGGTGGTCGGGCGGATCTCTAAGGTCGTCCCGACCCGCTATATCGTGATGACGGGCTTCTTCATCATGGGCTGCGCGCTCATGTTCTCGGGCCGCCTCATCGTCAACATCAACTTTAAGACGCTGGTGGAGATGCGGTCCTTCCAGACCGCGGCACTCGGGTTCCTGTTCGTGCCGATCTCGACCATCGCCTATCTGACGCTGCCGATGCGCTACCGCAGCGATGGCGCGGCCCTGTTCTCCATGTTCCGTAACGTGGGTGGCGCCATCGGCATTTCTCTGGCCCAGGCCGCCGTCATCGAGCGCAGCCAGGCCAATCAGGCCCACCTGTCGCGCTTCATGAGCCCGCTGCAACAAGGCTACAACACCTATGTCCAGTCGGCCGAGCAGACCCTGCGGACCCTCGGCCGTGCCGCGTCAACGGTTCACGATGATGCCGTCGGCCAGCTCTATACGAGCTACCGGACCCAGGCCGCGATCCTCGCCTACAACAACGTGTTCCAATATGCGGCCGTGGTCGCCTTCCTGGTGGTGCCCTTGTGCTTTCTCATCTCCAACAAGAAAGCCCAGGGCGGCGGCGGGGGCGGGCACTGACGTGATGCACAAGCTCAGACCCCTCCTGGCCGGAACCGCGGCCCTGGCGCTCGTCGGCTGCACGGTCGGCCCCGATTTCGTGGCGCCGCTGCCCGCGATGGTCAATGCGCAGACCTTCCTGGACAACGGCGCGACGACGCCGGTCCGCACTCCCCTGCCGGTGCTGCGCGACACGGTTCCGGCGGAGCCCGACGCCGAATGGTGGCGCGTGTTCCGCGACCCGATCCTGACCCGGCTCGAGGCCCGCGTGGCCGACCAGAACCTCGATGTCCGCACGGCGACGTTCCGCATCGCGGAAAGCCGCGCCCAGCTCGGGACGGCCGCCGCCGCCGCCCTGCCGACCATCAACGGCACGGGGTTCGTCAACCGTCAGCAATATAGTCAGAACGGCATCGTCAGCCTCGTCACCAATGGGCTCAACTCGTCCGGCGGAACGACCGGCACCGGCAGTTCGCTGTCCGGGCTGACCTCGTCGATCGGTGAGCCCTTCACGGATTATCAGGTCGGCTTCGACGCGTCGTGGGAGCTCGACCTTTGGGGGCGCGTCCGCCGCAACGTCGAATCGGCGACCGCCCAGGTGGATTCCTCGGCCGAAATGCGCCGCGATACGCTGGTGTCCGCGCTGGCCGAACTCGCCCGCGACTACGTGCAGCTGCGCGGCACGCAGGATATGATCCGCATCAGCCAGGCCAACATCCAGGTCAACCAGGACATCCTCAACGTGGTGCGCACGCGCCAGCAGCGCGGCCTGGTGACGGGGCTCGACGTGTCGAGCGCGGCCCAGCAGGTGGAAGCCATCGAGGCGCAGCTGCCGCAGCTGAAGCAGCAGGAGATCCTGCAGGTCAACGCCATCGGCCTGATCCTCGGTCAGCCCCCTATGGCGCTGTCGGCCGAGCTGCTGCCGTCGCGGCCCGTGCCGCCGGTCCCGCCCAGGGTGCCGGTCGGCGTGCCGTCCGACCTGATCCGCCGCAGGCCGGACATCCGCCGCGCCGAGGCCGACCTGCATGCGGCCGTGGCGCAGATCGGCGTCGCCGTGGCGTCCTTCTTCCCCACGGTCAGCATCACGGCGAGCCCGTCGCTCAACGCGCTCGATCCCGGCAACGTGTTCAAGGCGAACTCGCTGCAATACATGAATATCGGGCCGAGCGTGTCGCTGCCGATTTTCGAGGGCGGGCGGCTGAAGTCGAATCTGGTGTTGCAACAGGCCCGGCAGCAGGAAGCGGCCGTGAGCTACCAGAAGGCCGTGCTGCAGGCCTGGAACGACGTCGTCAACGCGCTCGCCAGCCTCAAGGGCGACGAAGGGCGGCGGGCGCGGTTGTCGCGCCAGGTGGTCGACGCCCGGCAGGCGCTTTCGCTCGCCCGCACCCGCTACGCCACAGGGGTCGACACCTTCACGACCGTGCTGCAGAATTCGCAAACGCTGTTGGGGGCCGAGATGAACCTGTCGCAGGCGACCGCCGCCATGTCGACCGATCTTGTGGCACTCTACAAGGCGCTCGGCGGCGGCTGGCAGGGCGCCTTTCCGCCCCCGCCCGGGCCGCCGCCGGTGCTGCCGGAGGTGGCGCCCGTGCCGGTCGTGCAGGCGGGGGTCAACTAAGGTCCGGGTGTCCGCGATGACGGCATCATCGGCACACGATCGCCGGCGTGGGTGGAACGCCACCCTCGTCCTCTGGCTGTGGCCCGCCTCGGGGCGGGCACAACCGTGAGCGCCGCTGCGGCGTCGGAGGCGCCGTTCCGGTTCCTCGGCTTCCCGGCCTCCGTTTGGGCCTTTGCGACGCGCACCTGGATCGCCATGCTGTTGGCGCTCTACGTGGCCTTCTGGCTGCAGCTCGAAAGCGCCTCCTCGGCCGCCACCTGCGTGGGCATCCTGGCCCTGCAGACCCGCGGTCAGGCCTTGCAGAAGGCGCTCTACCGTTTGGGCGGCACGGTCGTGGGCGTGATCGTCTCGATCGCCATCGCGGCGGTGTTCAGCCAAACGCGCGACCTGTTCTTTTTGGCCTGCGCGGCCTGGCTCGGCCTTTGCGCCACCCTGGCGAGCTTGTTCGACGGCAACCGGGCCTACGGGGCCGTGTTGAGCGGCTATACGGTCGCCATCGTGGCAGTTCCGAACGTCGACACGCCGCTGTCGACCTTCGCGTCCGGTGTCAATCGCGGCGCCGCCATCACGATCGGCATCCTGGCGGTTGCCGTGGTGGGCGACGTGTTCCGCGCGCCGGACCTGCTGCCGGGCCTTCTGGGCAAGCTCGAGGCCGTGCAACGCAAGGTGAAGACCTTCACCGTGCAGGCTTTGCGCCAGGGCAGCGCGGCGCCGGCCGATGCGGCCGCGCTGATGCGGGAGGTCACGGCGCTGCACCCCGACGTCACGGCCCTGCCGGGCGAGTCGTTGACCGGGCGGGCG
>NZ_JARPVX010000031.1:0-40089 GCF_033947565.1 Lichenihabitans sp. Uapishka_5 | reverse complement strand
AGATGTGTATAAGAGACAGGAATTGCTTGGCGCCCGCGGCTGCGTCGGTCAGCCCACGTTCGGCGGCACCCCGCAGGCGCGCCAGCTGGCGATAGCCCGGCGTGCCGCTGGTGGCGAGCCCGTCGAGGCGCTGAAGGGCTTCGGCGCTCTTGCCGTCGCGCGCCAGTTTCAGGGCGTCGAGATAGCTGCCGCCTGCCGCCTGTTCCTGCTGGGTCCGCCAATAATCATAGGCCCGCCAGCCGCCGACGCCCGCGATGATCAACAGGCCGGCTAGCAACAGCCAGCCCCAATAGCGCGCAAGCCACCGCTGCACCCTGTCCTGTCGGACTTCCTCGTCCACTTCGCGGAAAATGTCGGCCATGCTGGTCCAGTCGAAATGCCGGACCCATGCCTGGCCGATCATTGCTGCGGCGGGTTACCACGGCTGGCCCGTCAAAGCGAGCCGTCGTGGCCGGGCCCGGCTCAGCGGGTTCGGCGCTCCTCGACCACCGTGGTGTCGACGATGGCGGAGTCGTTATACAGCAAGCGTGCCGCATAGCCGGCCACCAGGGCGCCCAACACCGGCGCGACGATGAACAGCCAGAGCTGCCCCACAGCGCCGCCGCCCGCGAATAGCGCAGGCCCGATGCTGCGGGCCGGATTGACCGACGTGTTGGTGATCGGGATCGAGATGAGGTGGATCAGCGTCAGCGCGAAGCCGATCGGAATACCCGCGAACCCCGTGGCGGCGCCCTTCGACGTCGACCCCGTGATGATGATCAGGAAGAAGAACGTCAGCAGGAATTCGGCCAGAAAGCAGGCCGACAGGGAATAATGCCCCGGGCTGAGATCGCCATAGCCGTTCGAGGCGAAGCCGTTGGGCACCCAGTCGGGCTTTCCCGACGCGATGAGGTAGAGGACGGCGGCGGCCAGGATGGCTGCCACGACCTGGGTCACGATGTAGGGGACGACGTGCTTGTTGGCGGAGCGGCCCGCAGCCCAAAGGCCGATCGTGACCGCAGGATTGAAATGGCCGCCCGAAATGTGTCCGACCGCATAGGCCATGCTGAGCACGGTAAGGCCGAACGCGAAGGCCACCCCCGTGAAGCCGATGCCGAGCTGAGGATAGGCCGCGGCCACCACCGCAGCGCCACAGCCGCCGAACACGAGCCAGAAGGTGCCGAGAAATTCCGCGACGAGGCGTCGTTGCATGTCGTTGGGCATCGATCGACTTCCCCTTTGCCGATCAACGGCGTCGACCCGATGTCGCCCCGACTGCGGACTTCTGGATCTAACGCGTTCTGGGTTCGGCACCCCAGGTGATCGGATCTATCACGGCCAGCCGCTCAGTAAAGGCCACCGGTGCCGCTGCCCACGGCCCGATCGGCATCGGGGGATGCGACAGATCGTGGCGCGGCATCGCCGATCACCGAATAGCTGTCGGGCGGCGCCGTGCCGGGCTTGAAGGCCTCGAGGATGGAGCCGGCGCCCGTGCCCCGCATGCCGGAGCGCAGGTCCACCGAGATCAGCTTGAGGCCGGGCGGTACCCGGAAAGGAACGTCGGGCTTGCCGTCGAGCGCCACCTTCATGAAGTCACGGAACACCGGCGCCGCATATTGGGCCGCATAGGCGGTGGCACCGAGCGAATGTGGCTGGTCGTAGCCGAGGTAGAGACCCACCGCGAGATCGGCCGAATAGCCCACGAACCACACGTCCTTGGCGTCGTTGGTGGTGCCGGTCTTGCCGGCCAGATGGCGGCCCAGATCCTTGACCGCGACACCGGTGCCCCGGGTGATGACGCCCTCCATGATGGAGGTGATCTGGTAGGCGGTCAGCGGGTCGAGCACCTGCTCGCGCTTGTCCACCAACGTCGGCTCCGGCTGGTCCTCGAATTTCGCGGCGTCGCAATTCTCGCAGGCGCGCTCGTCATGCTGGTAGATCGTGTGGCCCCAGCGGTCCTGGATGCGATCGACCAGCGTCGGCTTGATGCGTTTGCCGCCGTTGGCCAGCATCGAATAGGCCGTCACCATGCGCAGAACCGTGGTTTCACCGGCGCCGAGCGACATCGACAACACCGGCTGCATGTCGTCGTAGATGCCGAACCTTTTGGCGTATTCGACGATCAGCGGCATGCCGATGTCTTTGGCGAGCCGCACCGTCATCAGGTTGCGCGAATGCTCGATGCCGTAGCGCAGCGTGTGGGGGCCAGAGCCTTCGTCGTCGTCGTTGGCGGGGCGCCACATGCCGAGGCCCGGCCCCTGATCGATCTCGATCGGGGCGTCCAGCACGATGGAGGACGGGGTGTAGCCGTTGTCGATCGCCGCCGCGTAGACGAACGGCTTGAAGGATGAACCGGGCTGGCGCAGCGCCTGGGTGGCGCGGTTGAACTCCGACTGGTCGAACGAGAAGCCGCCAACCATCGAGAAGACGCGGCCTGTATAAGGGTCCATCGCCACGATGGCGCCGGAGATTTCCGGCACCTGCCGCAAGCGGTATTGACCGGGCTTGCCGTCGATCGGCTCCACATAAACCACGTCGCCCGACGACAAGGCGGCGCGCAAACTCTTGCGGGTCCATTTGGCACCGTCGGCCGGGATCTGGCCGGTGATGCGCTGGGCCACCACGTCGCCCGCCTTGTCACGCAGCGGCTGCAGGCCGATGCGGGCCGCCTGATCGTTGACGTCCAGCACCACGGCGAGCTGCCAGGGCTGCACGTCGCCCAGCACCGGAATGTCGGCCAGCTGCAGGCCCCAGTCGGCCCCGATATCGACATGCCGGATGGCACCGCGGAAGCCTTTCGACTCGTCGAAGCGTACGAGGCCGTCGACCAGCGCCTTGCGGGCCATCAGCTGCATCTTCGGGTCGAGGGTGGTGCGGACCGACAGGCCGCCTTCGTAGAGCTTCTTCTCGCCATAGCGATCGGACAGCTCGCGCCGCACCTCCTCGGCGAAATAACCGGCCGCATAGGAATTCGGCGTCATCACGCGGGGGCTGACGGCGAGCGGCTCGAGCTTGGCTTTTTCGCCCTGATCCTTGGGCACGTAACCGTTCTCGACCATGCGGTCGATCACCCAGTTGCGGCGCTCGACGGCGCGGTCGTGCTTGGTAAAGGGCTGGTAGTTGTTGGGGCCCTTGGGCAGCGCCGCCAGATAGGCGCATTCGGCCACGTCGAGTTCGTTGACCGACTTGCCGAAGTAGTTGAGCGCCGAGGCCGCCACCCCATAGTTGCCAAGCCCGAGATAAATCTCGTTCAGGTACAGCTCGAGGATCTTCTCCTTCGGGTAGGCCGATTCGATCCGGAAGGCCAGCAGCGCTTCGCGGATCTTGCGGGTGAAGCTGCGTTCGTTCGTCAGCAGGAAGTTCTTAGCCACCTGCTGGGTGATGGTGGAGGCGCCCTGGGCCCGCTTGGTGCCCTGCACCAGCACCGTCACGGCGCGACCGACGCCTTCGAAATCGACGCCGTTATGGGTGTAGAAATTCTTGTCCTCGGCCGAGATGAAGGCTTCCTTCAGCAGCGGCGGAATGGAGCTCGACGGCAGGTAGAGGCGGCGTTCGCGCGCATATTCGGCCAGGATCGAGCCATCGGCCGCGTGCACCCGCGTCATCACGGGTGGCTCGTAGTTCTTCAGCTGGGTGTAGTCCGGCAGGTCCTGCTGGAAGTGCCACACCGCGAGCGCAGCCGCGCCGGCGCCGATCACAAAGATCAGCGCGCCGGTCGCGAACAGAAAGCCTAGGAACCGGGCGATCAGCCGCATCAAGAACTCGCCTCTCCAACCACGACCCGCGCGCGCCCAAGCCGAGACCATGGGTCGGCGCCCTATAGCATGCGCTTCGGTTATTCCGGGATGCAAAGACGCTGCGGCGCTTTTGTGGTTCGATTGGGGCGTCGTGGCGTGGTCGGGCGAAATCCCGTCAGGGCGGCGGAAGGCGGCTCACAGGTGTGGCCGCAGGATCACAGTGGCGGTCCGGTCGGGATCACCCGGCAGCGCCGCCTGCGCCATGGCGCCGCCCTGTGGATCATGGCCGCGGGCATCGAAGAAGCTGCCGATCGACGCCGCGACCGCACCCACGGCCTTGTCGCGCCATTGCGGTGCCGTCAGGGCCGCCACGTCGGTGGGGCTGGACAGATAGCCGAGTTCGAGCAGCACCGACGGCACGTCGGGCGCCTTCAGCACCCAGAAGCCGGCCGCACGCTCCGGGTTCTTGTTGAGATGCGCGACCTTCTGCCAGTAGCCCGCGAGCGTGCGCTGGAAGACGTGGGAGAAGGTGCGGGTTTCCCGTCGCGTGAGGTCGAACAGGATGTCGTTGACGTCGCCCGTGTCCGGCGCCGGCTCGACGCCGGCTTCCAAGTCGACCTTGTTTTCTTTCGCGGCGACCCGGGCCGCCTCGGCATCCGTGGCACGGTCGGAGGCCGTGTAGACGGTGGCACCCGACACCCCCTCGCCTTCCGCTACCGTATCGGCGTGGATGGACACGAAAAGCGCCGCATGGGCGTCGCGGGTGATCCGCACCCGTTCGGGCAGCGACACGAACGTGTCGGACGATCGGGTCAGCAGCACCGTGTAACGGCCTGTGCCGGTCAATTTGGCCGCCAGCGCCTGCGCAAACGCAAAGGTGATGTCCTTTTCCACCACGCCGCCGATGCCGGACGCGCCCGGATCGATGCCGCCATGACCGGGATCGATCATCACGACGGGCTTGCCGCCCTCGGCGGCCCGGGGCACCGGCGCAGCGGCCGCATCGTCGCGGTTTTGGGCAGCCGCACCCTGCAGCGCCGCTTGATGGAAGCTCGCGCGGTCGGTGCGGCCGAGCTGGATCGACAACCGCGCCGCTTCCCGGCCCGCGATGTTGGTCGTGGCCACGGTCTGCACCTCGGCCGGGCCCGCGAGGTCGATGACGATCCGCGATCGGTCGGCCGCATAGCTACCGAACCGGAAGGCCTTGACGAGGCCGCCTCCCTTGACGGCGCCCAGCGCCGGATCGAGCTGGAAGTTGATCGGCGGGGCCTCGATCACCACCCGGTCGGGGTTCTCGAGCACGAAAGCCTTGGCCGCGACGGCGCGCGACAGATCGAAGGTAAGGCGCGCCCCTTGGACCGTGCGATCGAGCCGCGCCGCCACGGCCATTGGACCGGCGAACGGCGTGGCGATGCCCGACTGCGCCGCGGCAGGAAGAGGCGCGAGCAGGAGCGCTCCCCCGGCGAGAACCGATAAGAGCCGGCGATGCTGTGGGATCTGGTGCCGCATCGCCGCTTCCCTTGCAGGCAGGACCGGCGAACCGGCCTCACGATGCATAGGCGATAGCGGCGTGAAGGTTAACGGAGCCTTTGCGCCTCGATGCGCGCCGCGGGCGCGGCGTCGCAAAGCTGCCACACCGGACCCCGTTGCTCCTGGAGCGGCGCGACCCAGATCTTTCTGGCCGGTCGACGGGGCTCCCGCCCCGACCACGGCCGCCCAGCCTGAGGACCACGCGCATGAAGATCGATCTCAGCGGCAAAACGGCCCTGGTGACGGGCTCGACCGAAGGCATCGGCTTTGCGGCCGCCAAGGGCCTGGCCGAAGCCGGTGCGGCCGTCGTGGTGAACGGTCGCACGCAAGGCAAGACCGAGGCGGCAGCGGCCCGCATCGGTGGCCAGGCTCGCGCGGTCGCGGCCGATGTCGCCGACCCGGCCGGCTTTGCGGCGCTGGTCGAGGCCCTGCCACATGTCGATATCCTCGTCAGCAATGCCGGTATTTTTCAGCCGGCCGACTTCTTCGAGACCGACGATGCGCTGTGGGACCGGCATTGGCAGGTCAACGTCATGGCGGGCGTGCGGCTCGCCCGCCACTACCTGCCCGGCATGGCGGAGCGGAAATGGGGCCGCTTCATCATGCTGGCTTCGGAATCGGCCTTCAACATTCCGGTCGAGATGATCCATTACGGGGTCAGCAAGACTGCCGATGTGGCGGTGGCGCGCGGCCTCGCCAAGCGCATGGCCGGCACCGGTGTGACCGTCAATTCCGTGCTGCCCGGACCGACCTTGTCGGATGGCGTCGGCACAATGCTGAAGGACGAGCAGGCCCGCACCGGCAAGAGCCTGGAGGATGTTGCGGCCGACTTCGTCAACACCCATCGCCCGACCTCGATCATCCGCCGCGCCGCCACGGTGGAAGAAGTGGCCAACATGATCGTTTATGTGGCGTCGCCGCAGGCCTCCGCCACGACGGGCGCGGCCTTGCGGGTCGACGGCGGGGTGGTCGACACGCTGATGTGAACCCTCAAGGCCCGACGAACCCCTCGGCGACCGCATCGGCGGGGCACATGAAGGCGCCGTCGCCCGGCACGGTCGGCCGGTAGGGGTTCACCACCCCGGGCACGAAGATGATGCGCTCACCTGGGCAGCGCGCCTCCGCCGGGCCCGCCGTCAGGAACCGCGTTTCGCCGTCGACCACCGACAGGGTTTGCGGCGTCAACACGGGGCTGCCGCTCCATGGGATCGGCGCCCCTGGCAGCAGCGGCGACGGCACCACCGGCATCGGCACCACCGGCACCGGCGGGCGACGATGCGGCTTTCTGACCGTCAGCGGTCCGTTTCCGGGGTCTGCCGCCGCGGCTGTCAGTCCGGCCCCGCAGCCGACAAACAGCACCAGGGCCCGAAGGGCCGCCGATCGACTTGCCTGATTGATTCGCCCCATCGGGCTACCCTCCCCCTGCCCGGCTCACGCCAGCTTGCGAAAAAGCCGCGTCGCTGGTATCAGCCGCGCCATCCCGCACGCAGAGCGAATAACGGACCTGATCCAAGGCCCGTTCCGGTGGCCGGGAGATGTGAGCGGATTCGGCGCGGCTCAGCCGCGTTTGATCTGCGGCTCGTCATGAGCGTCGTGCCCTCGGTGGCCCGGAAATTTCCGGATGCCGAATGGCGGTCCCCATCTCCGGTCTCAGCGCCCGCGGAGGATCGAACCGGAGAATACGAGTTATGGCACTTCCCGATTTCACCATGCGTGGGCTCCTCGAGTCCGGCGCGCATTTCGGTCATCAGTCCCACCGCTGGAACCCGAAGATGGCGCCCTACATCTTCGGCACCCGCAACAACATCCACATCATCGACCTCGCCCAGACGGTGCCGATGCTCCACAAGGCGCTGCAGGCCGTGTCCGACACGGTGGCGCGCGGCGGTCGCGTGCTGTTCGTCGGCACCAAGCGCCAGGCCTCGGAGCAGATCGCCGACGCGGCCAAGCGTTCGGCCCAGTATTACATCAACTCCCGCTGGCTCGGCGGCATGCTGACCAACTGGAAGACCATCTCGGCGTCGATCAACCGCCTCCGCAAGGTCGAGGAAACGCTGGAATCCGGCGCGCAGGGCCTCACCAAGAAAGAGCGCCTGATGATGACGCGCGAGAAGGAGAAGCTCGACAAGGCGCTCGGTGGTATCAAGGACATGGGCGGCGTGCCCGACCTGATCTTCGTCATCGACACCAATAAGGAAGCGCTCGCCATCAAGGAAGCCGGCCGGCTCAACATCCCGGTCGCGGCCATCGTCGACACCAACTCGAATCCCGAAGGCGTCACCTTCCCGATCCCGGGCAATGACGACGCGAGCCGCGCCATCGCACTTTATTGCGAGTTGATCGCCCGCGCCGCCATCGACGGCATTTCGCGCAGCCAGGGCGCTGTCGGCGTGGACGTCGGGTCCTTCGACGAGCCGCAGCCCGAGGCGCTGCCGGATGCCGGCGAGGCCGAAGCGGCCCCGCTCGGCGACGAAGGCCAGGGCGAGCCCTTCGAATTGTTGTCGACCCCGCGCGGCGCGCCGGACGACCTGTCCCGTCTGCAGGGCGTCGGCCCGCAGATCATCCAGAAGCTGAACGACGCCGGCGTTTATCATTGGTGGCAGCTCGCCGCCATGACGGATGCCGACGCCCAGAAGCTCGACCATGACCTGAAGCTCAGCGGCCGCATCGAGCGCGAAGGCTGGGCCACCCAGGCGCGCGAGCAGCTCGCCGCGGCGTGATTCGCCGGGTGCGGGGCCTTTGAGGGTCCGCACCACCGTTGCGGGACGAGCCGCCAGCGCCCAGCTCCTTCCCGAAGACACCACACGCCGGCCTCACAGCCGGCGTTCGGCGTTTCGGCCACGCCGCATCGACCTTGTTCTTCTTCGAACCGCTCGACCGGTTCACCCAAAACCCACCCGAAAGGATTTCCAATGGCCCAGATCACAGCCGCGATGGTGAAGGATCTTCGTGAGAAGACCGGCGTCGGCATGATGGATTGCAAGACCGCGCTCACCGAGACCGCCGGCGACCTCGAGGCCGCGGTGGATTGGCTGCGCAAGAAGGGCCTGTCGAAGGCCGCCAAGAAGGCCGACCGGGTCGCGGCCGAAGGCCTCGTGGCCATTGCCGTCAAGGGTGGCACGGGGGTCGCCGTCGAGGTGAATTCCGAGACCGACTTCGTGGCCCGCAACGCCGACTTCCAGACGCTGGTGCACAACATCGCCACGGTGGCGACCGACAAGGGCGGCGATGACGTCGAGGCCCTCAAGGCAGCCCCCTATCCGGCCGGCGGCACCGTGCAGGACGCCGTGTCGAACGCCATCGCAACCATCGGCGAGAACATGACGCTGCGCCGTGCGGCCTCCGTCAAGGTCAACCAGGGCGCCATCGGCCAATACGTCCACAACGCGGTCGGCGACGGCCTCGGCAAGATCGGCGTCATCGTCGGCCTCGAGTCGACCGGCAACGCCGAAGCCCTGGCGGCTCTCGGTCGCCAGATCGCGATGCACATCGCGGCCACGAGCCCGCTCGGCCTCGACCATGCCAGCATCGACCCGGCCGTGATCGAGCGTGAGAAGAAGGTGTTGGCCGAAAAGAATGCCGGCAAGCCCGCCAACGTGCTCGAGAAGATCGTCGACTCGGGCCTGAAGACCTTCTTCAAGGAAGTCACCCTGCTCGACCAGGCCTATATTCACGACAACGGCAAGACGGTGAGCCAGGCCCTCAAGGAAGCCGAGAAGCAGGTTGGCGCCCCGATCGCGCTGACGGGTTTCGCGCGCTTCGCGCTTGGCGAGGGCGTCGACAAGGGCGAAGCGACCGACTTCGCGGCCGAAGTGGCCAGCATGGTCTGAGGCCCATCGCGGCGGCCACTCCGGCCGCCGCCAGCCCGTCGGCAAACAAAAACCCCGGGACATCCGTCCCGGGGTTTTTGTTTGTACCGGCGACCCTTGCGGATCGCTGCCAGGACCGAAGGTCCGATCAGTACTTCCGCACGATCGGCGGCGCCGGATAGGCCACGGCCGCGACAGGCGTGATGTCGCTGAACAACCAGCGGAAACCGAGCCGGAAATCGTTCGAGGCCAGGCTGTAGCTATGCTTCTCGGCCACGCAGCCGGTGGAATTCACGCAGTTGATCGCGTTCGATTTCGCATCGCCCATGTTGAGGTAGCGGTACGACGCCTCGAGCACCACGTTGGGCGAAATAGCATAATCGACGCCGACCATGCCCGCATAAGCGAGGTCGAACTTGCCCGACGGCTTGGCGTAGCCGTAGCCGCCGTTGCCGATGCCGCCAGCCACGTAGCCGCCGTTCGCGTCATAGATGGTCGGTCCGCCGACGCCGACATCATAGAGCGACGTCACGCGGTTGTAGGCCGCGCCGACGCCCGCGCCGATGAAGGGCGTCAAGCCGTACCAGGTGCCGAGATCCACATAAGCGTTGAACAAGAAGACCGAGCTCTGCACGCTGCTGTGATATTGGTCGTAACCCCGGTAGGACCCGACGCCGCCGAAGTCGCTGCCGTTGATGCCGTAGCTTTCGAGCGTACTGATCTGTTGCGCGGTGCGGTATTCGCCGGTCGCGTCGAAGCGCAGCCAGCTGTTGTATTGATAGCCGATACCGAGATCGACCATGGCAGAGTCGCCGATCGATTCGGAGTTGCGGGCGAAGCTCGGCACCGTGGAGGCGAGCGCCGCACCGCTGAGCGGCGCCAGGGAGGCATCATAGAAGCTCGACCGGATGTCGGCGTCCATGGCATAGCCGACGCCAACGTCGCCGCGCAGGTACCATCCGCCGATGTCCACCGGCTCGGGCGGCATCTCGACCATCGGGGGCGGCGGCAGATCGGCCGCGAGGGCGGCGGCCGCAGGGGCCATCAGCGCAGCGCCTGCCAGGATGAGGGCTTTGCAAGCGCCCATGCGTGAAGTTCCTTCGTCTCGGGCGCTTCGCGGACCATCCGCCATATCGCCGTGCCAACCCAGGAACCGTGCCAGCAAGCACTTAAAAGGACCTTAACCCTAACGCTTAACGTCGTTTGGGCTTGACTCCCGACCTCATTGGCGGGGGGATGTTGCGCCGACGCCACCGTTTCCCACAGCTTACGTGCAATGCAGGAAAGCGGGTTGCGGCCCCATCGCCTTTTTTTTACCACGGAGACTTCCGAGCAAGCTTCGCGCTTGGTTCGTGGTCTATGGATGGACGGCGGAGCGACACGAGGATCCGAGCAGGCCGAACATCGGCCGGTCCTCCCACTGATCGAAGGCCGGCACCTGGCTTTCCGAGGAGTTCGATTTGGGTATTCCGCTTTTTCAGGCCGCGCGCGTTGGGGCCTACGTGGTCAAGCAGCACGTGATGGGGGTGAAACGCTACCCCCTCGTGCTGATGCTGGAGCCATTGTTCCGGTGCAACCTCGCCTGCGCGGGCTGCGGCAAGATCGATTATCCGGACAAGATCCTGAACCAGCGCATCTCCTACGAAGACGCCATGGAGGCGATCGACGAATGCGGCGCCCCCGTGGTGGTGATCGCCGGCGGTGAACCACTGCTGCACAAGGAACTGCCGAAGATCGTCGAAGGCGCCATCGCCAAGAAGAAGTTCGTCACGGTCTGCACCAATGCGCTGCTGCTCGAGAAGAAGCTCAGCCAGTACAAGCCGTCCAAATATTTCAACTGGTCGGTCCACCTCGACGGCGACAAGGAGATGCACGACCGCTCCGTGTGCCGCGGCGGCGTCTACGACAAGGCCGTGGCGGCCATGAAGGCCGCGCAGGATGCGGGCTTCCGGGTCAACATCAACACCACCCTGTTCAACGACGCCGATCCGGCGCGCTCGGCCGCCTTCTTCGACGAGATGAAGGCCATGGGGGTGCACGGCATCACGGTGTCGCCTGGCTACGCCTATGAGCGCGCGCCCGACCAGAAGCACTTCCTCAACCGCAACAAGACCAAGGAACTGTTCCGCGGCATCATCGCCCGCGGCAAGGGGAAGAACTGGCCGATGTTCCAGTCCCACATGTTCATGGACTTCCTGGCCGGCAACCAGGCCTATCAGTGCACGCCCTGGGGCAACCCGACCCGCACCGTGTTCGGCTGGCAGAAGCCCTGCTATCTGCTCGGCGAAGGCTATGTGAAGACCTTCAAGGAGCTGATGGAAGACACCGAGTGGGACAAGTACGGCACCGGCAACTACGAGAAGTGCGCCGACTGCATGGTCCATTGCGGCTTCGAGGCCAGCGCCGTCACCGATACCATCAAGCATCCGCTGAAGGCCCTGATGGTCGGGCTGCGCGGCATCAAGACCTCCGGCAAGATGGCGCCCGAGATCTCGCTCGCGAACCAGCGCCCGGCCGAATACGTCTTCTCGCGCCACGTCGACCAGAAGCTCGCCGAGATCGTCGAAGACGACAAGCGCGCCGCGAACCGCCGCGCCAAGGCCGAGAAGGACGTGATGCCGCTCGAAGCCGCCGAATAGGCTTTCCAGCAACCGCTTTTCGATCAGCCCCCGGCCCGCGTGCCGGGGGTTTTCGTTTGGGGCGGGCGGGACACCGGGCGGGCGGGCCGCCTTTGTGTTTACCCGGATCCTGTGCCAAGAACGCGCCCCAGCATCCCCCCTGTGCCTATGAGGCTCCATGACCGACGAATCGCAAGCCGGCCTGTATAAACGCGTCATGATCAAGCTGTCGGGCGAGGCCCTGACGGGTCCCGAGGATCACGGCCTGCATGCCCCCACCCTGTCCCGCATCGCGGAAGACCTGGTGGGCGCGGCCAAGCTCGGCAGCGAGATCGCGGTGGTGGTCGGCGGCGGTAATTTCTTTCGCGGCATGCAGGGCGCCGCCAAGGGCATCGAGCGGGCCCGTGCCGATTCGATCGGCATGCTGGCCACCGTGATGAACGCGCTCGCGATCGAGGCCGCCGTCGAGGCTGCCGGACACCCGGCCCGCGCTTTGTCGGCCGTGCCGATGCCCTCGCTCTGCCAGCCTTATTCCCGGCAGGCGGCGCTGCACCATCTGGCCAAGCAGCGCATCTGCATCCTGGCGGGCGGCACCGGCAACCCGTTCTTCACCACCGACACCGGGGCGGTGCTGCGCGGGGCTGAACTGTCGGCCGACGTGGTGATGAAGGCCACCCAGGTGGACGGCATCTATACGGCCGACCCGAAGCGCGACCCCAAGGCCGAATGGATCGGCCGCCTGACCCACGACGAGGCGATCGAGCGGCGCCTCGCCGTGATGGACACGGCCGCCTTCGCCCTGGCGCGCGAGAATCGCATTCCGATCATGGTGTTTTCCATCGCGGAGCCCTCAGCCATCACGGAGGCGCTGTCCGGGCACGGGCGATTCACCGTCGTCACGCCCTGAGGCGTCGACGCGCCATCGACGGATGGGCCGTTCATGTTATAGACCGGTTTTCAGGGGACGTCGTCCGGCGTTGCCGGCGCGATCGCCGGGGCTGCTCGAACGCACCGGTTCCGCCTTCTCATCCCTAGTTTCGACGAGATCACGATTGTGAGCGAGCCTTTCGACATCAACGACCTGAAGCGCCGCATGCAGGGCGCCATCGCGGCGCTTCGGCACGAGCTCGCGGGTTTGCGGACCGGCCGGGCGAGCGCCAATCTGGTGGAGCCCGTCCAGGTGAATGCCTACGGCCAGTCGATGCCCCTCAACCAGGTGGCCAGCATCACGGTGCCCGAGCCCCGCACGCTGTCGGTGCAGGTTTGGGACAAGGGCATGGTGAATGCCGTCGACAAGGCCATCCGCGACGCGAACCTGGGGTTGAGCCCGGTTGTCGAAGGCCAGGTGTTGCGCATCCGCATTCCCGAGCTGAACGAACAGCGGCGCAAGGAGATGGTGAAGCTCGCCCATAAATACGGCGAGGACGGGCGGGTTGCCGTGCGCCACGTGCGCCGCGACGGCATCGACCAGCTGAAGAAGCTCGCCAAGGACAAGACCATCGCGGAAGACGACCAGAAGCGATTCGAAACGGAGGTCCAGAAGGCCACCGACGCTGCCGTGACCGAGGTGGACGGCCTGATCGCCACCAAGGAAAAGGAAGTCATGCAGATCTAGGAAGGGCATGGGTGGCGGAACGACCATGGGTCACGTGACCGATCGCGACGGGGAACGACAGGCTGGCGCCGCCGGGCCGGTGCCGGCCCATGTCGGCATCATCATGGACGGCAACGGGCGTTGGGCCGCGGCCCGTGGCTTGCCGCGGCTCGAAGGTCACCGCCGCGGCGTCGAGGCGTTGCGGCGTACGATCCGGGCCGCCATCGAGCTGAACATCCGCTTCCTGACAGTCTACAGCTTCTCGACCGAGAACTGGTCGCGGCCGGCCGCCGAGGTCGACGACCTCATGTTCCTGTTGAAGCGCTTCATCCGCAACGATCTGGCCGACCTTCACCGCAACGACGTGCGGGTGAAGGTCATCGGCATGCGCGACGGGCTGAAGCCCGACATCGTCGGCCTGCTGCACGAGGCCGAGGAGCTGACGGCCGGCAACCGCGGCCTGACGCTCGTTGTAGCCTTTAACTACGGCGGCCGTCAGGAACTCGCCTCGGCGGTGCGCCGCATCGCCGAACGGGTGCGGGCCGGATTGCTCGACCCCGAGGCAGTGACGGTCGAAACGATTGCCGATCACCTCGACACGGCCGCCATCCCGGATCCCGATCTGATTGTCCGGACCTCCGGCGAACAGCGTTTGTCGAACTTCCTGATGTGGCAGAGCGCTTATTCGGAATTCGTCTTCCTGCCCGGCCATTGGCCCGATTTCGACCGCGCGGCGCTCGAAAGCGCCCTGGCGGATTTCACCACGCGCGAGCGGCGGTTCGGCGGCTCCCAGGCCGAAGCAGCCCTGCAGGTCAAGACCGCCCTATGACGGCCGAACCCGGGCCGACCGCCATGCCGGCGCCACGGCGGCGCTCCATCGACTTCTCGGACCTGCTGCCCCGGGCGCTGTCGGCCATCGTCCTCGTGGCGGTGGCGATCGGCACGGCCGTGACGGGCGGTGTCGCGTTCTCAGTACTCTGGTGGCTGGCCGCACTGGCAATTCACTGGGAATGGCAACGACTGATCGGCTCCGGGCGCGACCCCGGCCGGCTGGTGCTGGGCGCCCTGGCGATCGCGCTGGCCGGCATTGCGGCGCCTTATGGCTTTGGGGGGTGGTCGCTGCTGCTGCTTGCTGTGGGAGGGGTGGCCGTGGCGCTTATGGGCCCGGGACACCGGGTCGCGAGCGGCTTCGGTGTTCTTTACGCGGGCCTGCTGCCGCTCTCGCTCGGCCTGTTGCGCGGCTCGGACAGCCGGGGCCTCGAAGCCGTGCTCTGGTTGTTCGCTGTCGTGTGGGGCACCGACATCATGGCCTATTTCGGCGGCCGCCTCGTGGGTGGCCCCAAATTGTGGCGTCGGGTGTCGCCGTCGAAGACCTGGTCGGGGTTTCTGATCGGCATCACGTCGGGGGCCCTCGCGGGCCTCGCGGTGGCGAGCCCGTGGGGAACCGCCTGGGCCTTGCTGCCGCTCGGCGCCTGCGCGGGTGTCGTGGCCCAGGCTGGCGACCTGTTCGAATCGGTGATGAAGCGCCGGTTCGGCGCCAAGGACACGGGCGGGCTGATCCCCGGCCACGGCGGCGTCATGGACCGCCTCGACGGCTTCCTGGCGGCCTGCGCCTTTGCGGCCTGTTTCGGGCTGCTCCGGTCCGGCCTCGGTCAATCGGCCGTCGGCCTCATGCAATGGTAGAAACAAGAAGGCTCGGGCGGACATGACAGATCAGCACTCGGGCGAGGCCCCGCGCGCCGTCACCATCCTTGGCGCAACCGGCTCCATCGGCCGGTCCACCGCGCAGGTGCTCGGCCTGCAGCGACATCGCTTCACCGTGGCGGCGGTCGCGGGCGGTCGTGACGGCGAGGCGCTTGGCGGCGTGGCGATCGCGCTCGGGGCGCGTTTCGCCGCTGTGGCCGACCCGGCTGGCTATCCGGCCCTGAAGGCGCGTCTCGCAGGCACCGGCATCGAGGCTGCGGCAGGCCCCGAGGCCGTGGTCGAAGCGGCCGTGCGCCCGGCCGACGTGGTGATCGCCGCCATCGCGGGCACGGCCGGCGTCCGGCCAACCATTGCGGCCATCGAGGCCGGTCGCACCGTAGCGCTCGCCAACAAGGAAACGCTCGTTTGCGCCGGCGCGCCGGCCATGCGGGCCGCCGCCGCCGCGGGTGCCCGCCTGCTGCCGCTCGACAGCGAGCACAACGCCATCTTCCAGGCGCTCGGCGACGCCGACTGGTCCACCATCGAAACCATGACCCTGACGGCCTCGGGCGGTCCGTTTCGCACCTGGACGGCCGAACGCATCGCGGCCGCCACCAAGGCCGAAGCCCTGGCCCATCCGAACTGGGCCATGGGCCCCAAGGTGACGATCGATTCCGCCGGCCTGATGAACAAGGGGCTGGAGCTCGTCGAAGCCTACCATCTGTTCGGGGTGCCGGCCGACCGGCTGCGTGTCGTGGTGCATCCGCAATCGGTGGTGCACGGGCTCGTGTCCTTCGCGGACGGTTCCGTTACGGCCGGGCTGGCGCTGCCGGACATGCGGGTGCCGATCGCCCATTGCCTCAGCTATCCCGACCGCATCGAGAGCGGCGCCCGGAAACTCGACCTCGCGGCCGTCGGTTCGCTGACCTTCGAGGCGCCCGACCTCGTGCGCTTCCCGGCCCTGCGCCTCGCCATGGAGGCGCTCAAGGCCGGCGCCGGCGTGCCGACGGTGCTGAATGCCGCAAACGAGGTGGCGGTGCAGGCCTTCATCGATGGCCGCCTCAGCTTCGGCCAGATCGCCGGCCTCGTGGCGGCCATCATCGACGCCTCGGTCGCGGCCGGTGAGGCGCACGAGCCTGCCGACGTCGCGGATGCGCTCGCCATTGACCATACGGCGCGACAAAGGGCGGCCGCCCACTTGGCATGAGGCCCGGCCGACCGCATTGTTAAGGAACGGGAAACCATGAGGCGCGGCGCCCCAAGCGCGGCGACGCCCGTCAAGGGCGCGCGCGCGTCGGGAGTCTGTGCATGATCATCGGCCACATCGGGGCGCTCTTCGGCTACGTGGTGCCCTTCCTGTTCGTTCTCACCATCGTGGTGTTCTTCCACGAGATGGGGCACTTCCTGGTCGGGCGCTGGTGCGGCGTGAAGGTCGATGTCTTTTCCCTCGGCTTCGGCAAGGAGTTGGCGGGCTTCAACGACCGGCATGGCACCCGGTGGCGCATCGCCGCGGTGCCGCTCGGCGGCTACGTCAAGTTCCATGGCGACGCCAATGCGGCGAGCGTCCCGGCCAGCCAGGACCTGTCCGGCATGGCGCCGGCCGAGCGCGCCGTCACCTTCGCGGCGCAGCCCGTGTGGAAGCGGGCCGCCATCGTGGCGGCTGGCCCTATCGCCAACTTTATCCTGGCGATCGCGATCTTCTCGGGCAGCTTTTATGTGTCGGGCCGGCCGATCCTGATCCCCAGGATCGAGACCGTGGTGCCGAACAGCCCCGCCGCCCGCGCCGGTTTCCAGCCCGGCGACGTTGTGCTCGGCATCGACGGCACGCCGATCAACAGCTTCACCGACATGCAGAAGGTGGTGAGCGCTTCGGGCGACATCCCGCTCCGCTTCGAGGTGCAGCGCGGCACCACCGACCTGACGCTGACCGCCACCCCGGAACGCAAGGACGTGAGCGGCCCCTTCGGCAGTTCGCGGGTGGGAGTGCTTGGACTGACGGCCACCGGCAAGCCGGAAGATTGGAAGACCGAAACCTATACGGCCGGCGGAGCCCTGAAGGCTGCGACGAGCGAAACATGGTTCGTGGTCGACCGCACGTTAAGCTATATCGGCGGCCTGTTCGTCGGCCGCGAAACCGCCTCGCAGATTTCCGGGCCGATCCGCATTGCCGAAGTGTCGGGCGAGGTGGCGAAGCTTGGACTGGGAGCGCTGATCAACCTCGCGGCGTTCTTGTCGGTATCGATCGGCTTCGTGAACCTGCTGCCGGTCCCGCTGCTCGATGGCGGCCACCTGATGTACTATCTGGTGGAAGCCGCACGCGGTCGCCCGATGAGCGAGCGGGCCCAGGAGATCGGCTTCCGGTTCGGCCTTGCGATTGTGTCGAGCTTGATGATTTTCGCCACATTCAACGATGTTTTGCGGCTGGTTCATGGCTGAACCGCGTGGAAGCCACGATTCAGTGGCGTCGCGGTCACGTGATGGAACTTTACCAGGGTGAACCGGAAAATGCCCATAGGCCGGATTTCGTAAACCGGCTAGAAGCCTTCTTGCCTCAAGAGTGATGGTGGGCTGTCGAAGAGTGCCTCGACGCCCATGAACAATCACCGCCCACGGGCCAGTGAGTGGGAGCGGACAAACCGCTCCGAGAAGGATGGGACTGGTCGTACATGCAACTTCCTCGCGGCGTATTGCATCGAGTTGCGGTTTTTCTGATCTGCTGCACGGCATGGATCGGATCTGCTGGTTTCGCTTCGGCCGAAGCCATCACGGTCGAGGGTAACTCCCGCGTCGACACTGCCACGATCCAATCCTACTTCACCGGCAGCACCGCCGACGGCGTCAAGGCGCTGAAAGACACAGGGATGTTCTCGAGCGTCACCACGCGCCAGGGCCCGGGCGGGCTCGTCGTCCGGGTGGCCGAGAACACCGTCATCAATCGGGTGGCCTTCGAGGGCAACAGCAAGGTCAAGAGCGAGCAGCTCACCGTCGAGGTGCAGTCGAAGTCGCGCGGCGCCTTCGACACGGCTGTGGCTCAGGCCGATATCGGCCGCATCCAGGAAGTCTACCGCCGCGGTGGCCGCGCCGACGCGACCGCCACCTACCGCGTCGTCGACCTGCCGAACGGCAAGGTCGACGTCGTGTTCACGGTCGACGAGGGCAGCAAGACCGGCGTCAAGTCCATCGAGTTCACCGGCAACCAGGCCTTCTCGTCGCGCAAGCTGCGCGGCCTGATGCAGACCACCGAGATGAACTACATCTCGTTCTTCAAGACCTCCGACGTCTACGATCCGGACAAGATCGCCACCGACGAAGAACTGATCCGCCGCTTCTACCTCCGCAACGGTTATGCCGACTTCCGCATCATCAACACCGATGTGAAGTTCAACCCGGAGGACAAGGGCTACAACGTCGCCATCGCGATCGAAGAAGGCCAGCAATACAAGGTCGCCGCCGTCAGCGTCGATTCTCGCCTGCGCGGCGTCGGCAACGACCGGCTGAGCGGCTTCCTGCGGACCGAGGTCGGTGACGTCTACAACGGCGACGACGTCGAAAAGACCGTGGACGTGTTGACCCGCGAAACGGGCCGCCTCGGCTACGCCTTCGCGCAGGTCCGCCCGCGCGGTGATCGCGATGCCGCCAACCACAGCGTGTCGATTCAATATGTCATCGACGAAGGTCCGCGGGTCTACATCGAGCGCATCAACATCCGCGGCAACACCCGCACCCGCGACTACGTCATCCGTCGTGAGTTCGACGTCGGCGAAGGCGACCCCTACAACAAGGTGCTGATCGACCGGGCGGAGCGCCGCCTGAACGCGCTCGGCTTCTTCAAGAAGGTACGCATCACCAACGAGCCCGGCAGCGCGCCTGACCGCGTGGTCATCAACGTCGACCTCGAAGACCAGCCCACCGGTTCGTTCTCGATCTCGGGCGGCTACTCGACCACCGATGGCTTCATCGCCGAGGTGGCGGTGACGGAAACGAACTTCCTGGGCCGCGGCGACTATGTTCGCATCGCCGCCTCCGAGGGTCAGTATTCGCGCGGCGTCGACCTGT
This sequence comes from Lichenihabitans sp. Uapishka_5, assembly GCF_033947565.1. Taxonomy (NCBI): domain Bacteria; kingdom Pseudomonadati; phylum Pseudomonadota; class Alphaproteobacteria; order Hyphomicrobiales; family Lichenihabitantaceae; genus Lichenihabitans; species Lichenihabitans sp. Uapishka_5. The sequence goes on along the minus strand of NZ_JARPVX010000031.1, from coordinate 21,083 downwards.
CGTTTACCGAGCCCTACTTGCTCGACACCCGCATCGCCGGCGGCGTCGACCTCTTCGCCAAGGAAAACGACAACAACAGCTATTCCTATTACTCGACCTTCGTGACGGGCGGCACGCTCCGCCTCGGCATCCCGGTGACGGACGAGTTCTCGGTGTCGCCGCATTACTCGCTCTACAACACTAGGATCTCGATCCCGAACAAGTCGGGCGAACCCTATAACGACTGTACGAACCCCATCAACGGGACGACGCCGGGCTACGGCACCCTGATCAACTCGCTGTCGGCCACCAACAACTGCTTGACCAACGGCGAAGCCTCGGTGGCCATCAAGGAGTCGGTCGGCGATACCCTCACGTCGCTGGTCGGCGTCAACCTGAACTACAACACCCTCGATAACCTGAGTGCCCCGACAAGCGGCCTCCTGGTGGAGCTCCGCAACGACGTGGCGGGCCTTGGCGGCGACTCGCAGTTCTTCCGCTCGTCGGGTGACCTGCGCTACTTCCACCCGATCTATGACGACATCGTCGGCATCGTTCACCTCCAGGGTGGCTCGATCGAAGGCTTCGGCGACGAGAAGCAGCTGCGTATCGCCGACGAATTCCAGCTTGGACCGACGCTGGTGCGTGGTTTCGCACCGGGTGGGATCGGGCCGCGCGATATCAGCGATCTCGCCAACTACAAGTACAACCCGCTCGGTGGCTCGCATTATTACGGCGCCTCGGTCGAATCGCAGTTCCCGCTTTATGGACTGCCGCGCGACCTCGGCCTGAAGGGTGCGGTCTTCGCCGATATGGGCTCGCTGTTCGGCTACAACGGTAAGACGAACTTCTCGTCGAACGGCACCTGCACCGCGTCTAATACGTCGCCACTCTATACCCAGGGCACCTGCGTCGACGTGCGGGACTCGAGCGCCATCCGGTCGTCGGTCGGTGCGTCGCTGATCTGGAACTCGCCGCTCGGCCCGCTGCGCTTCGACTACGCTTATGCGCTCAGCAAGGATAAGTACGACGTGACGCAGGCCTTCCGCTTCTCGGGCGGCACGAAGTTCTAAACCCTCTCCGGAAGGGTCATGCTGGAGGCCTCCCCACCCGGGGAGGCCTTTCGCGTTCGACGGGCTGGCGTGCGGGAGCCAGCCTTCCTATAAGGTCGCATGACCTCGCAGACGTTCTTCTTCCGGCAGCCCGATCCCGTGGACCTCGCCACGATCGTAGCCTGGACGGGCGCCGAGGCCCCGGCCGAAGCCGACCTCGGTCGCCCCATCGATGCGGTCGGCCCGATTGCCGATGCCGGGCCGCGCGCCCTGGCGTTCCTGGATAACGCCCGCTACGCCGGCACGTTGTCGGCCACGGGGGCCGGCGCCTGCCTGGTGACGCGGCGTTTCGCCGACAAGCTGCCATCCACCACCGTGGCGCTCGTTTGCGCCGAGCCCTATCGGGCTTTCGCGACCGTGCTCAGCCGCTTTTATCCCGCGGCCGTGCGGCCGATGTCGGTTTTCGGCACCGTCGGGCGCTCGCCGAGCGCCTTGATCCATTCCGACGCGCGCCTCGAGGCCGACGTGACGGTGGACCCCGGCGCCGTCGTGGGTCCCGGCGTCGAAATCGGCAGCGGCACCGTGATCGGCGCCAATGCGGTGATCGGGCCCGGCGTGAAGATCGGTCGCGATTGTTCGATCGGCCCGCACGCGACCGTGGTCCACAGCCTGATCGGCAATCGCGTCATTGTGCATGCCGGCGTGCGGCTCGGCCAGGATGGTTTCGGGTTCGCGATGGGTCCGGGTGGCCATGCCAAGGTGGCGCAGATCGGCCGCGTCATCATCCAGGACGATGTTGAGATCGGCGCCAACACCACCATCGACCGCGGTTCCGTCCGCGACACGGTGATCGGCGAAGGCACCAAGATCGACAATCTGGTGCAGATCGCCCACAACGTGGTGATCGGCCGCCATTGCGTGATCGTGTCCCAGACCGGCATCTCGGGATCGACGACGCTTGGCGACTATGTGGCGACGGGCGGTCAGGCCGGCATCACGGGCCACCTGCACATCGGCACCGGCGCTCAGGTGGGCGCCCAGGCGGGCCTCATCTCGGATGTGCCGGCCGGCCAGCGCTGGGCCGGCGCGCCCGCCCAGCCGGTGCGTGACCTGTTCAAGCAGGAAGCCTTCATCCGACGCCTGGTGAAGCGGGACAAGCGCGACGCCTGAGGCTTCCCTTCCGGGCCGCGCCATGCGATGCGGGCCGCAACCCGCGATGATCGAATAACGAGGATGAAATGACCGCGTCGACCTTGTCTCCCACCACCACGACGGACGGCGGGAGCCTCGCGACGATGGACATCCTGGCGCTGCTGGCAAGCCTGCCGCACCGCTACCCGTTCCTGATGGTGGATCGCATCCGCGACATCCAGGACGATCTGTCCTGCGTCGGCATCAAGCAGGTGACCTTCAACGAGCCGCAGTTCCAGGGGCACTTCCCGGGCGCGCCCGTGATGCCGGGCGTGCTGCTGATCGAGGGCATGGCCCAAACGGCGGGCGCCATCTGCGTCCGGGCCCAAGGCGTCGCCAAGCCGAAGCTCGTCTACTTCATGACGATAGACAAGGCGAAGTTCCGCAAGCCCGTGGTGCCGGGCGACACGGTGGAATACCACCTGACCCGCATCAACAAGCGCCGCACCATGTGGTGGTACAAGGGCGAGGCCAAGGTCGACGGCGTCGTCGTATGCGAGGCCGAGATCAGCGCCATGCTGGTGATGAACGACGCCGATGCTTGATCCCGACGAAGCCGGGCCCCGCGAAACCCGCATCCACCCGCTGGCCGTGGTGGAGCCCGGCGCCCGCCTGGGCACGGGCGTCAGCGTCGGCCCCTTCTGCAGCGTCGGCGCGGAGGTGGAGCTCGGCGACGGCGTGACGCTGTTGTCCCATGTGGCTGTGGCCGGCCGCACCAGCGTGGGCGCCCGCACCCGCATCTTCCCCTTCGCGTCGATCGGCCACGAGCCGCAGGACCTCAAATACCGGGGCGAGCCGACGACCCTGACGATCGGCACCGATTGCCTGATCCGCGAAGGCGTCACCATGAACCCCGGCACCGTCCAGGGCGGCGGCACCACGCAGGTGGGCCATCACGGCACGTTTCTGGCCAACGCCCATGTGGCGCATGACTGCCAGGTCGGCAACCACGTGATCTTCTCCAATGCCGTGATGGTGGCCGGCCATTGCCGGGTGGGCGACCATGTCATCATGGGCGGCGGCGCTGCCGTGCACCAGTTCGTGCGGATCGGTCGCCATGCCTTCGTGGGCGGTGTGGCGGCCGTCGAGTACGATGTGATCCCCTACGGGATGGCGCTCGGCAACCGGGCCTATCTGGCCGGGCTGAACATCGTCGGGCTGAAACGGCGTGGCTTCTCGCGCGAGCAGATCCACGAGCTGCGCCGCGCCTACCGCTCGCTCTTCGCCCCCGAAGGCACCCTGAAGGAGCGCGTCGCCGACGTGGCCGACAGCTTCGCCGACCAGGCCGAGGTGCAGGAGATCATCGGCTTCATCCGCGAAGGCGGCGACCGCGCCATCTGCACGCCCCGGGACACCGATTGAGCCGCTACGGCTTGCGCATCGCGCTGATCGCCGGCGAGCATTCGGGCGATCAGCTCGGCTTCAAGCTGATGCAGGCGCTGCGGGCCGCGGCACCGGTGCCGGTCGATTTCGTCGGCGTCGGTGGCGAACGCATGGAGGCCGAGGGCCTGCATTCGCATTTCCCCCTGGCCGACATCGCCGTGATGGGGTTCGCGCCGGTGATCCGCAAGCTGCCGACCCTGTTGCGGCGCATCCGGGCCGCGGCATCGGCCGTGATCGCCGCCGAGCCGGATGCGCTCGTCATCATCGACAGCCCCGATTTCACCCACCGGGTCGCCAAGCTGGTGCGCCGTGCGCGGCCGAAGCTTCCCATCATCGATTACGTCAGCCCCTCGGTCTGGGCTTGGCGCCAGGGTCGCGCCAAGCGCATGCGCGCTTATACAGACCATGTGCTGGCGCTGCTGCCCTTCGAGCCCGAGGCCCACCGCCGCCTCGGCGGCCCGGCCTGCACCTATGTGGGCCATCCCTTGATCGAGCGGCTCGACGAGTTGCGCCCAGATGGGGCCGAACAGGCCCGCCGTGCCGGACCGGGACCGGTGGTGCTGGTGCTGCCCGGCTCCCGCCGGTCCGAGATCCGCCGCTTGTCGGCCGATTTCGGCGCCGCGCTGGGGCTGCTGGCCAAGGAGGGCCACGCCTTCGAGCCCGTGCTGCCGGCCGTGCCGCACCTGATCGACGAGATCCGCAGCCATGTGGCGCGCTGGCCCGTGCAGCCTCGCATCGTCGAGGGCGAGGCAGCGAAGCTGAGCGCGTTCCGCGAAGCACGCGTGGCGCTCGCGGCGTCCGGCACCGTGACGCTCGAACTGGCGCTTGCGGGCGTGCCCACCGTGGTGGCTTATCGGGTGGCGCCGTTCGAGACCTGGCTGAAATACGTCATCAAGGTGCCCTCCATCGTGCTGCCCAACCTGATCCTGGGCCACAATGCCGTGCCGGAATTCATCCAGCACGATTGCACGCCCGAACGCCTCGCCGCAGCCCTTGCGCCGCTCCTCGGTGAGGGCGAGGTTCGCGCCGCGCAAGTGGCTGCCTTCGCCAAACTGGCCGGGCTGATGCGGCTCGAAGCCGGCGAAATGCCGAGCGGCCGCGCCGCCGCCATCGTGCTGGCGCTGGCGGGTCGCACGCGAGGGACTTGAGGCCGGCAGTTGCCGCCCGATCTCCCTTACCTGGAGATCCGCCATGTCGACCCACCGTCCCGAGATCCTCGTCTTCGACGTCAACGAGACCGTGCTGGACATCCGCGCGTTGGAACCCTTGTTCCTGCGCCTCTTCGGGCGGCCGGACGCCATGCGCGAATGGTACGCCCAGCTGATCCTCCATTCGCAATCGCTGACCCTGGCAGGCAGCTATGTGCCGCTCTCGACCCTCGGAGGCGGCATTCTGCGTATGTTGGGAGACGCCCATGGGGTCCCCATCACCGATGACGACGCCGAGGCGCTGCGTCACGCCACGGCGGCCTTGCCGGCCCACCCGGATGTGCGTCCGGGGCTGTCGCGCCTGCGGGCCGCAGGTTTTCGGCTCGTCACCCTGACCAATTCGGCACCGGAGCCGTCCGGCAGCCCCCTCGAGCGCGCCGGGATCGCGGACCTGTTCGAGCAGCAATTCAGCGTCGATGCCGTGCGGCGCTTCAAGCCGGCGCCCGAAACCTATCGGTTGGTGGCCGACGCGCTCGCAGTCCCGCTCCACGCCTTGTGCCTCGTGGCCGCGCATATTTGGGATACGATCGGCGCGAAGCGGCTCGGCTGCCAAGCCGCGCTGGTGCTGCGCCCCGGCAATGCCGTTCTGCCCTGTGTGGGCGTCCCCCAGCCCGACTGGGTGGTGTCCGACTTCATGGCGCTGGCCGACCGGCTTTGCGCGATGCCGGAGCGTACCGGATCGGCGAAATCTTAACCGAGCTTCAACCCTAACCGATCTTTACTGCGCCTCGGCATCCGGTGGCCCATGCGGCGTCGCCGGTGATTCGCGTCCCGGCACGGGGGCGCCGATCGTGCCAAGGGGACGCCAGGCATGGGCAACGAGCACCAACACGACGAGACGCCGTCCAGCGACGCCCTGCCGCGTCGCGACCTCGACGTATCCTATCTGGCGCGCCGGCTGAAGACGCAGAAGCGCTGGCTGATCGGCCCCGCCCTCGCGGCCTTTGCGGTCAGCGCCGTCGCGGTCAACCTTACGTCGCCCCGCTACACGGCTGAGACCAAGGTGCTGATCGGCAGCCAGGAAGCCTATTACAACCGCCTCGGCGCCGCCGACACCCAGCAACAAACGCCGCCCGACGACGAGGCGGTGCAGAGCCAGGTGCAGCTCGTTGGCTCGCGCGATCTCGCTCGCCAGGCCATCCGGGCGCTCGACCTCAAGGGCAACGCCGAATTCGATCCCGTGGCCGACGGGCTTGGCCCGCTCACCCGCCTGACCGTGCTGCTCGGGCTGACCCGCGATCCGCTCGCGACGCCGCCTGAAGAGCGCATCCTGCCGGCCTTCTCCGAGCGGCTGACCGTGTATCCGGTGACCAAGTCGCGCGTGCTGAGCATCGAATTCGAAGCCAAGGACCCCGACCTCGCGGCCCGGGCCGCTAATACTGTGGCGAGCCTTTATCTCGACGTGCAATCGGCCGCCAAGCGCGATGCCGCCCACCAGGCCGCCGAGTCGCTGCATGGCCTCGTGGCCGACCTCAGATTGCGGGCCGCCGAGGCCGACGCCAAGGCCCAGGCGTTCCGCAGCCAGTCGGGCCTGCTGCTCGGCACCAACAACGCTTCGATCTCGTCGCAGCAACTCACCGACATGACGACCCAGCTGAGCCAGGCCCGCTCGAGCGAGGCCGAAGCCCAGGCCAAGGCGAAGCTCATCCGCGACATGGTGAAGGCGGGCCGTCTGGCTGAAGTGCCGGACGTCTCTAACAACGACCTGATCCGAAAACTGTCCGAACAGCGGGCCGCCATCCAGGCCGAAGTGGCGCTTCAATCCCGCACGCTGCTGCCCGGCCATCCGCGCATGCAGGAGCTGACGGCGCAGCTGCGCGACCTCGACGGCCAGATCAAGGGAGCGGCCGAGAAGGTGGTGCGTGGGCTCGACAGCGATGCCCGCATCGCCGAGGGCCGGGTCGAGAACCTGACGACCGTCATCAACGGCCAGAAGGACGCCATCGGGGCCACCGGCCCCGACCAGGTGAAGCTGAGCGAGCTCGACCTCACGGCCAAGCTGCTGAAGGACCAGCTCGAATTCAACACGGCCAAATACCAGGAAGCCCTGGCGCGCGAGAACGTCGGCGCCAATCCGGCCGACGCCCGCATCATCTCCCGCGCGGTGGCGCCGCAACTGCCGAGCTTTCCCAAGAAGCTGCCGATCATCGCCATCATGACGATCGCCGGCCTCGTGCTGTCGCTCGGCCTGCTGATCGCCCGCGAGCTGCTGTCGGGCCGCGCCTTCCGGGCGGAGCCGAGCCCGGTCGGCCTGCCGATCGTCATCGGTGCCGGGATCGTGCCCTTGGCCGAAACCGATGCTTTCGTCCTGAAGCCGAGCTTCGACCCGGTGCGGGAAGCCGTCGCGGCCAGCCCCGTCCCGGCCGCCACGACCGCATCGACGTTCGACACGCTGGATGAGGTCGTGGCGGGCCTCGCGGCGCTGAAGACCCCCGGCCAGGCCCTGCGGGTGCTGGTGATCGACGAGGGGGTCGGCACCGACGCCGCAGCGGTGCGGCTCGGACGGGCGCTGGCGCGCGACGCCCGGGTGATCGCGATCGACCTCGCGGGAGCTTCGCAGGGCCTGCCGCGCACCGGCTTCGCGGAACTGCTCGACGGGCAGGCCTCCTTCGCGGAGGTGATCCACCGCGATCCCGAGTCGCGCCTCCATCGCATCGCGCCCGGCCATCGGCCGCAGATCGTCGCCGACGACCTCGAGGGCATGGCCAATGTGCTCGACGCCTTAGCCGAAACCTACGACCATGTCCTGGTCAGCGGCCTCGCCCCCTCCGAGCCTGCCGCCCGGGCGGTCGCGGCCGACCATGCGGATGCGCTGGTGCTGGCGAGCGACGGCATCGTGGCGGCCGCCGAGCGCGACCGCCGCCTCGCGGCACTCGGCCAGGAGGATGCGTTGCCGAGCTTCGGGCTCGACGTATCGGCGCCCTTGTCACTGGCGCGGGGTGAAGCCGCCTAAGGCGGCGCGCCAGCGCGCCCGTCCGGCCTCCACCAGTGCCCACAGGCGCGGCGTCTGCTTTATGCGGCGCTTGAGCGAAAGCCATGCCGCAAGGCCCCAGGCCGCGACCCGGCCGCGCGGCGTCATGCCGACCACCGTGTCGAACAACGGCACGCCGGTCGGACAGAAGCTTTCCTTGTAGCGCGCCTCGCCGATGCCGAGGTCGAACCAAGCGAGGCCCTTCCGGCATTTCGCCGCCACGATTCGGGCGATCAACAATTCGCCGGGGCTGAAGCGCGCCCATTCGGCCTCGGGCGCGAAGGACACGGTCATGCCCGAAAAGCGCCCCGCATGTTCGGTGCCCGCAAAGGCCGCCACGAGGGCGTCGCCGCACATCAGCGCATGCAGTTCCACGCCGGGTCGGCCCTGGGGGCCCGGGCCGGCCGCCCGCTCGAAGAAACGTTGCAGCGCCCCTTCCCGCCCGGTGGCGCCGAAGCGGACCTGCCGCTGCGCCAGCAGGGCGGCCGCGATGCGGGCCGCCATGGCGGGGTCCTCGGCCACGGCGTGACGCAGGCTGCCGAGCGCCGCGAGCTTGGCTTCCTTTTGCCGGATGTGCTTGCGGGCCTTGCTCGACAGCAGGCGGGCCAGCACCGCCTCGGGGGTGCCGCCGAGCCGGGCCTCGTGCTGCTGGCTGGGGCTCGGCACCGCGGGCAGGAGGGCGAGGGGGTTGGGTCGGTCGGCGAACACCCAAGGCTGGTGGGCCAGCCAGAACAGGTCGATGCCGCCGCGGCGGGCCGCCTCGCCGAGCAGGCGTCGCACAAGCGGCGCATCCCAATCGAGCGCCGGGTCGAACAGGCCGAGGCCAAGATTGCTGTCCTGGCCGCCGAGGAAACAGGCCGTCGTCAGGCCGCCGCGCCGCCGCAGCCCGAGCGGCAGCAGCGCCACCGGGCCACGATCATCGGCCGCCACCACGATCAGCGGCTCCAGGGCACCGCCCAGGCTGTCGCACCAGGGCGCCACCCAGGCCGGGGTCTGGTAGGCCGTGGCCGGCGCCACGGCCAGCATGGCGTCCCAATCGGCCTGGGACGCCGCGAGGCTGCGGTGAAGCCGCACCGTATCGAAGCGACGCGGCGTTGCCACGACGGCTTCGGCTTGAACAAGAACGCTGGCCGGCATGGGCGGAGGCTCGCTGCGATGGCGCTGTCCTAGCAACGAAATCTCAACGCCCTGTTGTCGCAATGCGGAGGAAACGCGAGCAGGAACGGGCAAGGATGGCCGAGATCCGGCAATGGCTGATAGGCGCCGGGCTGGCGACCTTCCGGGTGACGGGGCTGCACCGGGCCATGGCACCGTGGACGCGCGGGCGCGGCGCCATCCTGGCGTTCCACCATGTGCGGCCTGCCACCCCGGCCGCCTTTGCGCCGAACCGCGGTCTGGCCATCACGCCCGCGCAGCTCGATGCGGTGCTGCACCGGCTGCGGCGCGACCGCATCCGCCTCGTGCCGCTCAATGCCGTGCTGCCGCATCTCGCCTCCGGGTCGCGCGAGCGGGTCGCGGCTCTGAGCTTCGACGACGGCTATCGCGACACGCTCACGGAGGCGCTGCCGGTGCTGGAGCGCCATGCCGCGCCCTTCACGACCTTTGTCACCACGGGCTTTGCCGACCGCTCGGCGCGGCTCTGGTGGCTGGAGCTCGAGGCCGCGATCACTGTCGCCGACAGCCTGCGCCCCGGGCTCGACGGCGCGGAAACGGCCTGGCCGACGAACCGCCTTCCCGACAAGCGACGCGCCTTTGCGATCCTGGCCCGGAGGCTGCGCGCGGCGCCGCCCGCCGTCGTGGCAACCACGCTCGAGCGGCTGGGCTGTTCGGCTGCGGCGGGACGCGCCCTGGTGGACCGCCTTTGCCTCGACTGGGACGGCCTCGCACGGTTGGCCGCCCACCCGCTGGCCACGATCGGCTGCCACACCGTGACCCACCCGTGCCTCGCGGCGCTCGACCCGGCCGCGCTGCGGCGGGAGTTGGAGACCGCGCGCACCACCCTTGCGGAGCGCCTCGGCCGACCGGTCGAGCACCTGGCCTATCCCTACGGCGGCAGCGCGGCCGCGGGTGAGCGGGAGTTCCACTTAGCGGCCGCGCTCGGCTTCACGACCGCCGTGACGACCCGGCCCGGCATCCTGCGGTCGCGCGACGCCGCACGACCGACGGCGCTGCCGCGCCTGTCGGTCAATGGCGTGTGGCCCGACCCGGCCGTGCTCGACATCCTGCTGTCGGGCGCCCCGTTCGCCCTGCGCGACCGCGTGGCGCGTCGGACCTGATCAGCGCCGGGGCGTCGCGGCCTCAATGTCGGGCCGCTCCATCCAGCGGATCAGTGGCATCAGGGGCAGCACCCAGGCGAGGCCCACCACCAGGAAGAACAAGGCCTGCGGCAGCGCCGGCGCATGGCGGATGTGGTCCGTCTGCGCCACCAGCATGGCCACGGCCGCATAAAGGCCCACGAAGGCCAGCATCAGCACGGCTCCGATGAGCTTGCGTATCCTGCGCCGCATCTCCCGCCTCCTCCTCGGGGCATGCCGCCCTGCCCCCTGCGACCGCTGGCCGGTGGCGCCGCGCCCCGTCTCCCAGTAAACCAGGATCATCCTCCCACGGAAACGCCTTTCGGATCGGCCCCATGTCCATCGAACAAAGGTCTCCGGTCTTGGCCCGGCCGATGCCGGGCGCCACCGTGCTTGCCTTTCCCATGACCCGCCGCACCGGGCCGGTGCAGGCTTGGTTGTGGAGCGTCGCGGCAACCATCTTCCTCATGGTGTTGGTTGGCGGCGCCACGCGGCTGACAGAATCGGGCCTGTCGATCACCGAATGGGAGCCGCTGTTCGGCGCCCTGCCGCCGCTCAGTGCAGCCGCCTGGGAAGCCAAATTCGCGGCCTATCGGGCCATTCCGCAATTTGCGCTGCACCCCGACATGACGCTCGGCGATTTCAAGACCATCTTCTTCTGGGAATGGAGCCATCGCCTGATCGGGCGGGCGCTCGGGCTCGTCATTGCGGCGCCGCTCGCCTGGTTCTGGTGGCGCGGGCGGCTGACGAGCCGGCTGAAACGTCAGGCGATCGGCCTTCTGGCGCTCGTCGGCCTGCAGGGCGCCGTTGGCTGGTGGATGGTGAAGTCCGGCCTCGTCGACCGCACCGAGGTGTCGCAATACCGGCTGGCCACCCATCTGCTGCTCGCCACGGTCACGCTCGGCTATACGATCTGGCTGGCCCAGGGCCTCAGCCGCCGTCCGGTCGAACAGCTGGGCGGTGCGACACGGCGGCTGCGCTCAGGCGCCACGCTGATCGTTGCCCTGGTGCTGGGGCAGATCGGCCTCGGCGCTCTCGTGGCGGGTCTCCGGGCCGGCTACCTCGACAACACCTGGCCGCTGATCGAAGGAGGCCTCGTGCCGCCGGTCCACAGCCTGCTGTTCCTGCAGCCCGCCTGGCGCAACCTGTTCGAAAACGCCACGACGGTGCAGTTCGACCATCGCATGCTGGCCTATGTGCTGTTCGCGGTGGCGCTGGCCTATGGGCTCGCGGCACGGCGCATCGCGCCCGGCACCCGGGCGGCGCGACGCGCCCTGTCGCTGGCCGGGCTGGTGTTGTGCCAGGCCGCCATCGGCATCGTGACGCTGGTGTGGGTGGTGCCGTTTGCCGCGGCCCTGGCCCACCAAGCCTTTGCGATGGTGGTGTTCGGCATGGCGGTGGTGCACCGCCGCGCCTTGTCGCGGCCCGCCGAGGCGGCGCCGCGCCGCTGAGCCTTCGCGGCGTCGCGGCGCCCGATCAGCTCCGCAGGCCCGGCGCTTCCTGGCCGGTGCGGGCCACATATTCGGTATAGCCACCGCCGTAAGCGTGCACGCCATCGGGCGTCACCTCGAGCACACGGTTCGACAGCGCCCCAAGGAAGTGGCGGTCGTGCGATACGAACAGCATGGTGCCCTCATAGGCCGCCAGCGCCGCGATCAGCATTTCCTTGGTGCCCATGTCGAGATGGTTGGTGGGCTCGTCCAGCACCAGGAAGTTCGGCGGGTCGTACAGCATCTTGGCCATCACGAGCCGCGCCTTTTCGCCGCCCGACAGCACCCGGCAGCGCTTCTCGACGTCGTCGCCCGAAAACCCGAAGCAGCCCGCAAGCGCCCGCAGCGAGCCCTGCCCGGCCTGCGGGAACGAGGCCTCGAGCGAGCGGAACACGGTGTCCTCGCCCTCGAGCAGGTCCATGGCGTGCTGGGCGAAATAGCCCATCTTGACGCTGCCGCCGAGCGCCACCGTGCCCTGGTCCGGCGCCGTGGTGCCGGCCACGAGCTTCAACAGCGTCGACTTGCCGGCGCCGTTGACGCCCATCACGCACCAGCGCTCGCGACGCGCGATCGTCAGGTCGAAATTCTCATAGATGCGGCGGCTGCCGTAGCCCTTGTGGACCTGTTTCAGGCTGACCACGTCGTCGCCCGAGCGCGGCGCCGGGGGAAAGTCGAAGGCGACGCTTTGCCGGCGCTTCGGCGGCTCGACACGCTCGATCTTGTCGAGCTTCTTGACCCGGCTCTGCACCTGGGCCGCATGCGAGGCGCGCGCCTTGAAGCGCTCGATGAACTTGATCTCCTTGGCCAGCATCGCCTGCTGACGCTCGAACTGCGCCTGCTGGTGCTTCTCGTTCAAGGCCCGCTGGCCCTCGTAGAAGGCATAATCGCCCGAATAGGTCGTCAGCGCCCCGCCATCGATCTCGATGATCTTGGTGACGATGCGGTTCATGAACTCGCGGTCGTGCGAGGTCATGAACAAGGCGCCCTCGTAGCCCTTCAGGAAGCCTTCGAGCCAGATTAGGCTTTCCAAGTCGAGATGGTTCGACGGCTCGTCGAGCAGCATGGCATCGGGCCGCATCAGCAGGATGCGTCCGAGCGCGACGCGCATCTTCCAGCCGCCCGACAAGGCGCCCACGTCGCCGTCCATCATTTCGGGCGTGAAGCTCAAGCCGGCCAGCACTTCGCGGGCGCGGCCCTCGAGCGCATAGCCGTCGAGTTCCTCGAAGCGACCCTGCACCTCGCCAAAGCGGGCGATGATCGCCTCCATCTCGTCGGCCCGGTCAGGGTCGGCCAGGGCGGCCTCGAGCTCGCGCAGCTCGGCCGCGACTTCGCTGACCGGGCCGCAGCCATCCATCACCTCGGCGACCGCGCTCTTGCCGGCCATCTCGCCGACGTCCTGGCTGAAATAACCGATCGTGATGCCGCGGTCGGCCGCCACCTGCCCCTCGTCGGGCTGCTCCTGCCCGGTGATGAGCCGGAACATGGTCGTCTTGCCGGCCCCGTTCGGGCCGACGAGCCCCACCTTCTCGCCACGCAGCAACGAAGCCGAGGCCTCGATGAAGACGATCTGGTTGCCGTTCTGCTTGCCGATTTTCTCTAAGCGGATCATGGGTGTCGAAGTCTCGGGACGCGTCGCGCGGCCTTACGCCATGAACCGCACCTGGGGAAGGCCCGGCACCACGGCGTCAGCCATGCGGCATGAGCCTCACCCCAGCATTTCCCGCACCATCGGCATCACCACCCGCCCGTAAAGCTCGATGCAGCGCATCAGCTTTTCATGCGGCAGCGGTCCGGCGCTGTATTTCAGGGCGAAGCGCGACAGGCCGAGCGCCTTTGCGGTGGCGGCGATCTTGCGGGCCACCGTTTCGGGCGATCCGAGATACAGGGAGCCGTGCTGTACCTCATCGTCGAACTCGGCCCGCGCCATCGGCGGCCAGCCGCGTTCGGCGCCGATGTGGTCTCGCATCGCCTTGTAGTCGGCGAAGAACTCCGCCGCCGCCTGCGCGTCGGTGTCGGCCACATAGCCGGGCGAATGCACCGCGATGGGCTGCACCGGGCGACCCAGCTGGGCGAAGGCGCGCCGGTAAAGGTCGGCATAAGGGCGGAAGCGAACCGGGTCGCCGCCGATGATCGCGAGCGTCAACGGCAGGTCGTAGCGTGCTGCCCGCACCACGGATTCGGGGCTGCCGCCGACGCCGATCCAGGTGCGCAGCAAGCCGTGCTCGACCGGTGGGAACACCGCCTGGGCCTCGAGCGGCGGCCGGGTCTGCCCGGCCCAGGTCACGGGGCCGCCCTGGCGCAGCGCCGCGAACAGGTCGAGCTTGTCGCTGAACAGCATCTCGTAATGCTGCAGGTCAAGCCCGAACAGCGGAAACGATTCGGTGAAGGAGCCGCGGCCGAGGATCACCTCGGCCCGGCCGCCCGACAAGGCGTCCAGGGTGGAAAAGCGCTGAAAGACCCGGATCGGATCGTCCGAACTCAACACCGTGACGGCGGAGCCGAGGCGGATGCGGCGCGTCCGCGTGGCGATGCCGGCCAGCACGACCTCGGGGGCCGACACCGCGAAGTCGCCGCGATGATGTTCGCCGACCCCAAAACTGTCGAGGCCGACCGCCTCGGCCAGCACGGCTTCATCGACGAGGTTGCGGATGACCTGCGCGTGCGGCAGAAGCGTGCCGTCTTCGCGGCGCGTCACGTCGCCAAAGGTGTCGAGGCCGAATTCGAGGGGGTGTGTCATGCCGGTCGCGCCACAAGGGGCCCGGCGGCGCCATGCGGCCCAGTCCCCGGCGAGCCGTAAGGCAGATGCTGCCGTGGACGCAAGCCGTCCGCGAGGGCCCTGGCGGGCGCCCCCATGTTCCAGGTGATGGTTCACGCCGACTGGAGCGTGTCGCCGGCCAAGCGATGGTGCGCCTGGGCCAGCCGGCGCGCTGGCGGATGGCAGGTGGCGGCACCCCGCCCGGTGCGCGACGCCCCAGGTTTCACGGCGGCGCTCCTGGCCGCCCGCGCCGTTGGCCCCGTCCTGGCGGGCTTCGACTTTCCCCTCGGCCTGCCGTTCGCCTATGGGCGGCAGACGGGCCTCACGGGATTTCGCGATGCCCTCGCGGTCTTTGGTTCAGCCCCGGGCTGGGAGGATGCCTTGCAGATCGCGTCGGACCCCTCCGAGGTAAGCCTGCGTCGCCCCTTCTTTCCTCGCGAGGCGCGGGCGGGCGTTCGGCGTGGCATGCTGGTGACAGGTCTGGGGCTTGAAACGGCGACCGACCTGCTGCGCGTGTGCGAGCGCGGCGGCGGCCCGGGCTTCCGTCAGGCCTGCCCGGTGTTCTGGACGCTGGGCGCCAATCAGGTCGGCCGTGCGGCCATTGCGGGTTGGCGCGAGGTCGTGGTGCCGGCCCGCGCGGCCGGTGCCGCGCTGTGGCCCTATGACGGCCCGCTCGAACAGCTGGCACGCGCTGGCGCGCTGGTGCTGGCCGAAACCTACCCGGCCGATGCCTATGCCCGCACGGGTGCCGCCTTCGGGAACCGCGCCAGCAAGCGGCGTCGATCCGACCGCCAGGCGCGGGCCGCCGCCATCATGGCCTGGGCGGCGGGCGCCGGCATCGATCTCGCGGCATGCCGACAGGTTCTCTTCGAGGGCTTCGGTGATGCTCCAACCGGCGAGGACGCCTTCGATGCCCTGCTGGGCGTCCTCGACATGATCGCGGTGGCGGAGCGCCGGCGCGCGGCGCTGCCGGACGGCCTGTCGGCAGACCGGCTGGCCTGGGAAGGCTGGATCCTCGGGCGGCCGCACCCCGGCACCTGAAAGGTCTCAGGCCGCTCGGAAAAATTTATTCGCTCGATCCGGTGTCCCGGAGGCGTGCGCAACCCAGCTTGTTCATCGTTGGGCCGTTACACAGTCGCGATTGAGCCGGATCGCGCATCGTGTTCCAAGTCCTTTACCCACGCACCTCCGCCCCGAGGCTGGCCCGCATCTGGCGGACCGGGACACGCGGCGCCGTCGCGGTTGCGCAAGCGGACATGCTGGCGCTCACTGCGGAGTGCCGCATGGCCGGCGACCAGGAAGGCGAAGGATGCGCGGTTCTTCAGCTGGCGTGGTTCTCATTCCAGTCCGGCGGCCAGATCGAGGCTGGCCTGGAACAGGCCGCCACGGCGAAACGCCTTTTCAAAGCCCTCGGCCGGACGGATGGCGAAGCCGCCGCCACCTCCATGGAAGCCTGGCTGCTGGTCGAAGCCGGCCTGACCGAGGAAGCCTCCGAGGAATCACGCGCCGCGCTGTCCCTGTTGACGGAGGCCAGCCACCCGAGCATTCGCGGCTTCGTCACCAACGTCCTCGGCGTGGTGCTATGGTGCTGCCGCCAGATCGACCAGGCCATCCCGTATTGCGAGGAGGCCGTCAGGCTCGCGACGCAGGCACCTGATCCTTTGGCGACGGCGTGGTGGCGCATCAACCTTGCGGGCGTGCACGCAGCCATCGGGTATCGGGCCACGGCGGCGCAGCGGAGCGCAGACGCGGCGCGGGCCTTTGCGATTGCGATCGACATCAATGCGCAGGCTTTGGCGGGCGCGGCGGCGTGCGGCGACCATTGGTGCCACCACCTGGCGCTCTGCAACGCGGCCGAATACCTTTGCGCCGCCCGGCGGATCGACGAGGCGCTGGCGCAGTTGGCCCTTTGCGACACCATCCCATGGACGCCGCTGCGGCGCTCGCGCACGCATTACCTGTCGATCCGCGCGGAAACGCTGATCGTGGCGGGCCGGGCCGGCGAAGCACGGCCGCTTTGCGAGGAATCGCTGCGCCTTGCCGAGCAGGCCGGCGACATCGAGGCGTGCATGCAAAGCCTCAGGAGCCTCTCGACGGTGCATGAAAAGGCCGGCGCACACAAAAAGGCTCTGGTCTCCTTCAAGCGGTTCTTCGACCATTACCAGATGCTGGCCAATGAGAATGCCCAGCGCCATGCGCGCCTGACCGGCATCCGCTACGAGACGCACCGCCTTCGCGAAAAGGCGGATGCCGCCGAAGCCAAGGTGGCGTCGCTGGTATTGACCTCGCGCTCGGATGCCTTGACCGGCCTCGCCAATCGTCGTGCCCTCGACAAGACCCTGGCCGAACTCGACGGCCAATCTTATGCGTTGGCGCTGCTGGACCTCGATCGCTTCAAGCTGATCAACGACCGCTTCTCGCACATGGTCGGCGACGCCGTGTTGCGGCAGGTCGGCGCCTTTCTGGCAGGCTGCGGCTCGACCAACGTCACGGCGGCGCGCCTGGGCGGCGAAGAATTCGTGCTTGTGATGCCCGAAACGGATCGGGCCGCGGCCGTGCGGCTGTGCGAGGCGCTGCGGATCCAGATCGCCACCTATGCCTGGCAACGGCACCATCCGAAGCTGAAGGTGACGACCAGCATCGGCATTGCCTGCCACACCGAGGCCAGCGACCCCCAGGCGACGCTGTCCCTCGCGGACGACCGGCTTTACCAGGCCAAGAACCTGGGTCGGAACCGCGTCGTCGCGACATCGAATCAGGGCTTGCGCCACCCCACGGGCGAAATCGCACGGGCGGCGGAAGCCTGACCGACCTCGCGGATCGACAGGCCGCGCCGTTGATTGCGGCGCCGTCCCGTCCTATGGGCAGGACATGGTTCCCGCCCTCGCCACCTTCCGCCGCATCGTCATCAAGGTCGGCTCCTCGTTGCTTGTCGACCGCGCCGCCGGCGAGGCCAAGCGCGCGTGGCTCGAGGCGCTCTGCGACGACGTCGCGGCGCTGCACCGGGACGGCGCCGATGTCATGGTGGTGTCGTCGGGCGCCATCGCGCTCGGCCGCACCGTGCTGCGCTATCCCGCCGGCACGCTGAAGCTCGAAGACAGCCAGGCCGCCGCGGCGGTCGGGCAGATCGCCTTGTCGCGGCTTTGGGCCGAGGCGCTCGGGGCGCGCGGCATGACGGCCGGCCAGGTGCTGGTGACGCTCGGCGACACGGAAGAGCGCCGCCGCTACCTCAATGCCCGCGCGACACTCGGCCGGCTGTTGGCCCAGCGCGCCGTGCCGATCATCAACGAGAACGACACGGTGGCGACGAGCGAGATCCGCTACGGCGATAACGACCGCTTGGCGGCCCGGGTCGCCACCATGGCGAGCGCCGACCTGCTGATCCTGTTGTCCGACATCGACGGGCTCTACACGGCGCCCCCGCACCTCGACCCGGCCGCCACGCTGATCCCGGTGGTGGAGCGCATCGATGCCGCGGTCGAGGCCATGGCGGGCGGCGCCGCCTCGGAGCTGTCGCGCGGCGGCATGCGCACAAAGGTCGAGGCCGGCAAGATCGCCACGGCGGGCGGCACTCACATGGTGATCGCCGACGGCCGGGTGCCGCATCCGGTCGCCCGCATCCGCGATGGCGGCCGCTGCACCTGGTTCCTGACGCCGCAAACGCCCGTGACGGCACGCAAGATCTGGATCGCCGGCTCGCTCGAGCCGCGCGGCACCCTGGTGGTGGACGCGGGCGCCGTGAAGGCGTTGCGCGGCGGCGCCAGCCTGCTGCCGGCCGGCGTCGTGCGGGTGGACGGGCTGTTTTCGCGCGGCGATTGCGTCCGCATCGCCGATCCGGACGGCCTCGAGGTGGGCCGGGGCCTCGTGGCCTACGATTCCACCCACGCGGCGCAGCTCGGCGGCCACAACTCCCGCGAGATCGAAGCCGTGCTGGGCCAACCCGGCCGCGCCGAGATGATCCATCGGGACGACATGGCGTTGCGGGGCTTGTGACGCAGCGATCTGCTCAGACGAAGATCGTCACTACGCGCGCCATCACATCGTCCAGGATCGCTTGTGGCATCGTCTCGATCATCCGCGCACGGCAGGCCGCGAGGTCGATGACGCGCGGCTGATCGCAGCGCACGATGCCCGTCGTCTTTGTCCCGACGAGCGGCACCGCGAAGCCGAGACGCCGCGCGAAATCTCCGCCGTTGGTGATGGGAAGCACGACCGGCAATCCCGTCGCTCGGTTGAAGGCGTCTGGCGAGACCACCACGACCAGCCGATGCCCGCGCTGTTCACGGCCTTGGGTCGGGTCGAGGTCGACCATCCAGATCTCGCCTCGAGTCAAAGGATCTCACGTCCCGCTGCAGGAGCGTCGACCCACTCCCGTTCGGTAGCGGCTTGCGGCTGCTCGTAGTCGGACGCTGCGAGGAGTTCATCCATGGTGTAGCGAGGACCGGATCGTGGCTCGACGATCAGGCGACCATGTTCGACAACCAATCCCACCTGTGTCCCATCTGTGAGACGCAGGATTTCGAGCAAGGCAGGGGGCACGGTAAGCATGACCGCCTCACCGACCTTGCGAAGGCTTGTCGTGAACATCATCGGGCTCCATCCGTCCTGTTAAGATAGGATCGAGGATCCCACAGGCGCAAGCACGAGCCCGGCAGGGGCTCACCGCACGCCATAAGCCTCCGCCACCGCATCGACCTGCCTGAGCTTCGCCTCGAACGGCCCCCAGGCGTCCTGCCCGGCGATCCCGTCCAACAGGGCATCCACCTCCTCGATCAACATCGTGCATGGCCGCTCCTGCGCGAAATACGCATGGTCGAGCCGCAACCCGGCGGCGGGCTCCAGCGCCGCGATGGCGGCCTCGAGCGGCGCAAAGGTGTCGCCGCGGTAGTGTTCGGCGATCGGGCTCGCGCGACGCGGGCCCAACCGGGCGCGGCCTCCGTAAAGGTCGAACCACACCTGCTCGAAGGGCGCCTGACTGGCGTGCATGAAGTCCCACAGGGCGCCCGTCACGGCCTCGTCCTGTTCGGGTGTGCCGGACGCAAGCCCGAGCCGCCGTAGCGTGGCCGCACGAAATGCCGCCGCGAGCGCGTCGCGATAGGTGCCGAGCGCCGCCTGCAGGTCCTCCTGGGACGCGAGGCCCATCAGGCATTCGGCCAGCCGGGTGAGGTTCCACAACAACACGCTCGGCTGTTTGGCAAAAGCGTAGCGTTGCGTTTGGTCGAAATAAGCGGCCGTGAAGTTCGGATCGTAATGCGGCAGGAACCGCCAGGGCCCGTAATCGAAGCTTTCCCCCGTGACGTTGATGTTGTCCGTGTTGAGCACGCCGTGCACGAAGCCCGCCACCATATAGGAGGCGCCGAGCTCGGCCACGTTGCGGCATACCTGGTGGAGGAAGGCGAGCGCCCGCTCGCTCGGCGTGTCGCGCCACAGCTCGGGCATGGTGGTGCGGATCGCGTGGTCCACTAAATGGCCGATGGCGTCGTGCTGCTCGAGATAAAGCAACCGCTGGAACGAACCGATGCGGATGTGGGAATGGTTGAGGCGCGTCAGCACGGCGCCGTGGATCGGCGGCGCCTCGTCGTGCCGAACAAGCGTTTCGCCGGTCTCGATCAGGCTGAAGCTCTTCGAGGTGTCGGTGCCGAGCGCCTCGAGCAGCTCGGTGGCCAGCACCTCCCGTACCCCGCCGCGCAACGTCAGGCGCCCGTCGCCGAAGCGCGACCAGGGCGTCTGGCCGCTACCCTTGGTGCCGAGGTCGAGCAGCCGGCCGCGGGTGTCCGTCAGCTGCGCGAACAAGAACCCGCGACCATCCCCGAGCTCAGGGTTGTAATTGCCGAACTGATGGCCGTGGTAGCGCAAGGCCAGCGGCGCCGGAAAGGAACCGGGCAGCGCCTCGAAGCGGCCGAAGTGCGCGATCCATTCGACGTCCGTAAGCGTGTCGAGGCCTACCGTGCGGGCCGCGCGATCGTTGCGGTAGCGGATGACGTGCTGCGGAAAGGTGGCCGGGGCCACCACATCGTAGAAGGCGTCCCCGAGATCGGCATGGCGGGTCGCGGGCGCATAGGCGGGGGATGGCGGCACGGGGAGCCTTTCGGGTATCGAAGCTTGCGTCTTGGGTCGGCTGGCGGACGACCTTGCATCCGGTCCCGGATACATCATCAAGGACGCAAACCGGCAGACCCTCGGCCGGGTTGCGCCCTGACGCCGCCCGGCGTCGATCAAGCAAGGATGTCACGATGATCGAAACCCGTATCAAGGCCGTCGGCGGCTGGATCGATGCGTCGTTCGAGGGCGACACCGTCACGATGGCGGCGGTCGGTTCGCCGCTGCAATTGCTGGTCAAGGAACCGGCCAATACGGCGGCTCGGCAGAAGCGCACGGACGAACGCGGCCGCTATCGCCGCATGGCGCTCGATGCCTTGCGGGAGGCTGGCGCCGGGCCCGAGCTTGACGACGCTTTCATCGACTGGACTTACCGGGCCGGCTGATGTGCGGCTTGCCGTACCGCGCCTTCATCCCATGTTCAGCCCGAACAGCCCAGGTTCGGGGCCGTTCACGGGAGGATCCGCACTTCATGCGTAAAACAAGAGAGCTGCTGCTGGCCGGTACCATGGTGCCGGTGCTGATCGGCGCGGGCCCCGGCTTCGCGGCCACGGCCCCGGGCCCTTGGGTCATGGCTCAGGCCGCTCCCGAGCAGCCGGCGGCGGAAGACCACAAGCATCCTGCGGCAGGCCAGCCGCAGCTCTCTTGTTTTACGCATGAA